>NZ_DAIRVK010000003.1:0-289556 GCF_036802865.1 Sulfurospirillum sp.
TGCGATAGGATTTCTCTTATCAGAATTATTTTGACACGAAATATTTAACGGTCTCTTTTTATACTTTTGAGTATTTTTTAAAACAATTTTGCCTAATAATTAACTATACGAGCCAGTAACCACGTCATTGCTAAAAGATCAGCACTACCTCCAGGTGAGAGCTTTTTAGACGTCATATCTGTATCAAAATCATTTAAAAGGTCATTTATTTTTTCTATTTCACTTTTTATATGTAACAGATCATGTGCTTTTATTTTAGCGTAGTTTAGTCCTTCCACGCCACCTCTCGACCACAGTGTGCTATCATCTATAAGTGATATGAGTAACAGTAATGTTTTTTTAAGGGCTATATCTTCGCCCTCATTTTGCTTGAGAGCTTCAAAAAATGGCAAACTTTTTTCAAAAATGATCGCAAAGCCACTCTGTGCCACAGCTCGTATACCCGCACTTCCAGTCTCGTGAAAAAAGCGTGCCCCTGCACTGTTAGGCTTTGCATGCAAAAGATCATCTTCGACAAGATTGTGGCAAAGCGCTTGCATTTGCACTTGCAATGCTTTACAGGTAAAGGCTTCATTGTTTGCGTTCAATCGACCTATAGCGCCACATAATACCGCTAAACAAAAGATCATCCCTTTATGCGTATTAACGCCCCTTGTGGCTTTAAACATTGCTTTTTCACAAGCTATGCCAATTTCGCGAAGTCTTTTAAAGCTCTTTTTTGCCTCTTCATGGGCATACATATGTGCCGTTTGAATAAAGCGAATCGTAAAAGGCTGAATAGCATCAATGCTCACATAAAACGTATGAATGTCCATATCGTCATGTGCGCCACTGTTGGCACAATCTACTAAACCCGGTTTTGGGGTGAGTTCGACTTCGGTTTTCATGGCACGTTTGCACCAAAGAGCCATACTCTCAGCAAAAGCATGTTGTTTAACCAGTGATTTAATGTGCGAAGTTAACGCTGCATAGGTGTGTTTTTGCGCTCTTGCACAGGTATGCGCTTCATCATTACACATAAAACATTGACGTTTAGGAAGCCCCAGTTCACTCCGTGAAAGAATCTTGCCCGTCGTATCCAATACATCGATGTCCATCAAACGCCCGAGTGGATGGTTGTTTTCAATTTTGCAGGCAATGACTTTAAGCACCTTGGCTTTTGCTGTACAGGTAAAAAGAGACTCAGCTCCTGTGAGAGCGACTTTCGATTCATGAAAGAGAAGTTCAATGCCCTCATTTTCCAGCATCGTCAAAACTGTTTTATGTGCACACTCATGTACCACAACCGCTTCATGGGAGAGTTTGATAGGACCAGGGATATTCAATGAAAGGGAAATGAGAGAAGCTTCAGGGAAGCGGTTTAAAAGCTCTTTTTGCTTAAAAACTCGCTCCTCTTTAGCCCTCAAAATTGCTTCAAGCGTGATAGAAATGCCAATCATTTAGGCGAGTTGTCTTACCACATCAATGACAGAACCATCACGGTAACGAATAACCGCAACGACTTTGTCTGTATATTTGATTTCGGCTGGTACTCCGCATAGTGCAATTGCTCTGTCATACAGCTCTTGCATTTCAACAATTTGAAGTCCTGCTTTTTTAAGGCGCTCTTTGAGCTCTACGTTTTTAGGATTGACCGCGATGCCTTGATCGGTGACAACAACATCAACGGATGAGCCTGGTGTTACGATGGTATTGACTCTTTTTGTTATAGTAGGAATACGTCCACGAGTGAGTGGCGCTACGATAATGGAAAGTTTTGCATCTGCTGCTGTGTCACTGTGACCACCCGAAGCACCACGCAATAAGCCTTTTGAACCTGTGATGACGTTAACGTTGAAATCAACATCCACCTCAAGTGCACTGAGGACAACGATGTCAAGCTGCCTTGTCGCGGCACCTTTTGAGCTTGGATTAGCATATTCGTTCGCACTGATCTCGATGTGATTTTTATTTTCACCCAGAGATTTTGCAGCAAATTCATCAAAACTTTGAACATCTAAAAGCGTTTTAATCAGACCGCGTTTGAGCATATAGACCATTGTCCCCGTAATACCACCGAGTCCAAAGCTTGCATGGATACCCTTCTCTTCCATTTTTTCACTTAAAAAGACAGTCGTTGCCAAAGAGGCACCACCCGTTCCCGTTTGAATACTAAAACCCTCTTTGAAAAAACCTGAATGTTCAATGAGCTTTGCAGTATGACTGGCAAGTAAAAGCTCTTTAGGATTGGTTGTCATACGGGTTTCACCTGCGCCAATTTTAGAAGGATCGCCCACTTCGTCCACTAAAACAACCGCGTCCACTTGGTCTTGGTGAAGGCTTGCTGGGACATTAGGATACTCTTCTAACGATTCGGTCAAAACAACCACGTAGTCTGCATACTGTGCATCTATCATTGCGTAACCTAAAGAGCCGCATTTTGAGCGACCTGAGTAGCCATTGGCATTACCAAATGCATCACACACGGGCACACCTAGAAATGCCACATCGATTTTGAGTTCGCCTGTTTGAAGCAGATGAACACGACCACCGTGTGAGTGAATTTGCACGGGTTTTTCCATAAGCCCTTTGGAAATCGCCTCGCCCAGTTTACTTCTAAGTCCTGAAGTGTATATCTCTGTTACGACACCACTTTTGATATGATCGATAATAGGGTCGTGTACAGAAGCGAGTGAGCTCGATGCCAATGTTAGGTTTTTAAAGCCCATTTTCGCGATGATATTCATCACGTTATTGATCAAAAGATCACCCCCACGAAACGAATGGTGAAACGAGATAGTCATGCCATCTTTTAGACCTGATCGTTTGATAGCTTCTTCGATACTTTCACAAAGCTTAGCTCTACGATCTTCTCCTTTGATTTTTTCTTTACATGCAAAAAAAGGTGCATTCACAGAAGTGAGTTCTTTTGTGTTAAATTTTTTCTCCAAATCTTTCATTGATCTTCTCCTAAAACACCTGAGGCTTTGGCTAAATCTATAATCCACTCTGCTCGCAGAATGACGGGGGCATCAACCATTTTTCCATCCAATGAAATAACCCCAAGACCTCTTGCTTTCGCATCTTTGGCCGCTTCAATTACCTCTATTGCCCAATTAATATTCTTCTGACTTGGCGCAAAAGCACTGTGAAGCCATGGGATTTGATTGGGGTTGATGAGTGACTTGCCATCAAAGCCAAGCCCTTTAATTAAATCAACTTCGTGCATAAACCCTTCTTTGTCTTTCACATCGGAAAAGACGGAGTCAAATGCGCCGATTTTAGCCGCACGTGCCGCCAAAAGGATTTGATTGCGCGCTGCCATCAGCTCATGACCCTCTTTTGTGCGTTGGGTACGAAGGTCACGTACAAAATCTTCAGCACCCAACGCAATGCCCATTAAACGCTTTGAACATCTGGCAATATCCACCGCATTGACCACGCCAAGTGCGCTTTCAATAGCAGCCAAAAGCATCGTCTTTTTCCCTTTGCCTATACGATTTTCAATGGCAGAGATCTCTTGTTCCATCTCTAAAACATCATCTACCGTGTCTGTTTTTGGAAGACGAATAATATCGACACCCGCCCTTATAGCCGCTTCTAAATCCAATAGACCAAAAGGAGAATTAAGAGGATTGACACGAACAGCGGTTTCAATGTCTTTGTACGTAAAATGTTGCAAAGCATGAAACACCATCATACGTGCGGAGTCTTTTTCGCTCAGCGCCACAGAATCTTCAAGGTCAAACATAACGGTGTCTGGTTTGTAAATGAAAGCGTTACACACCATGCCTGTGTTAGAACCAGGGACAAACAGCATACTTCTTCGTAATTTTTGCTTCATAATAACACACTCCAATCAGGCTCAGGTTCACCCAAAGCTCTTAGAATAGCCGTTTGAACACGCGCTTTAATGACATAATCCAGCGCACCTTTGTCTTGAACAATGAGTTTAACGCCATCCACTTTCATAGCAGTTGCCGCCTCTAAAATAAGTGATCGAATTGCATCTCCGTAAATCTCTTCAACACTACTCTCTAACTCTATCACGATTCCTTTTTCATCAATAGGAATCACACGAACAAATGCATCACTTGATTCCAGTGTTCCAGCATGTGCAGTTTCTAGTTTTTGGCTCATTTTACTTCCTCTTTAGACATCATTTTTGCAATCAACGCATACGTTGTTGGAGGTACTAAAGGGAGTATCTCTTCCAAACGATGTTCATGCATCAATTTTCTGACTCTCGAAGCCGAAATTGGCTCACCACCGTACTCGATGCGTCCTAACTCCACCACATCAATGGGAGGAAACTCACTAGGTCGAACGAGTAGTTTTTTCATCTGTTGATTATACTCATTTGTCACGGTACATAAAGGCTCATTTCCCACATAACGGTGCGTAATGCCCAGTTGTGGGGCTAGATGATTTCTAAAGATGTTCAAATCCAACTCAGTATAGAGCGAATCAATCTGACGTTTGTCCTTAATAAAATAAGTCGGAAACGTCGCTTTAGAAATAATATAGTCCGAACCCTCATGTATCGTGAGGTTTTGTAAATCTTCCAAGCCTTCGCAAATCAAGCGATAACGATCTTTAAATGTAAAAAAGGAAGCATCTTCCTTCACCACAAACAGATGTACCCACTCAGAGCTCTCGCACGCTTGCTCCACCAAATAGCGATGCCCTAAGGTAAAAGGGTTCGCATTCATTACAATACTACCGACCACATCGCCTGTATGTTTATACTTACGTAATCTTTTTTTATACAGATCGATATTATAGCTGTTCTCCATTAAAATGACGTGATCATTCGCTTGTTCAATGTACTTAAAACCACACGACTCAAACACTTCTTGATACTCTGGTTTTGTAAATAAAAACAGATCATGCCTGCCTTCTCTAAATGCCACATTAAGAAGCTCACTCATAAGACTTAGCGCTAAGCCCTCACCTCTGATTGACTCATCCAGCGCAATGTTTTTAAGCACTTTACCACAGAGCCCTCCACAGGCGACAATGCGATCATCTTCTTTAGCGATCACAAATATCTCAACATCTTCGGACATTTCCAAATCAACACTATCCAAGAAATCCTTCACCTTTTGCCTTCGCACGGTGCTGGTGTGAGGAATCTCAGAAAAGATAAAACTCATTTAGGGTCTTTTTTACGCAGCACTCTCACAAAAACAGGTGCAACGCTCATAACCAACAACATCCTTACAATATGATGGAGTGCAACATAGGGCAAATTTGCGCCCACAATAATCGCGATTAAATTCATCTCCGATTGCCCACCCGGAGAAAAAGCAAGTAAAATGGAAAGAAGAGGAAACTCAGTCATCCACGATACAAGTAAAACAAAAGAGAGCGAAACAATCATCAAAATAACAAAATACCCCAATGTTTGCCCTAAAACTTTGAGAATTTCTTTAAAGCTAACGCCTACAAATACAAAACCAACAGTGGCACCAAGAATAAGCTGAATGAGTTTGAGAATTTCATTGGGTGGTCTAGAGTGCACAAGCCCAGAGCCATACACGATAGCCCCCAAGATCATAGGACCGATCATCGTTCCGCCTGGAATTTTAAGCTTCAAAGCTCCCCACCAGCCCACAACAGCGCACACAGCGAGGATTATCATATCGTGGGGGTCACTGCTCAAAAAAGGCTGTGTAACGCTCGCTCGCCCATCAAGGGGCACATGCGAGATAGCTTGAATGACAAAAGGAAGTGAAAAAACAATAAATAAAAGCCGAGAGGATTGTGCAAGAGTGACTTTATAGACGTTGGCTCCCATCGCTTCTGCGAGCATGACCATTTCTAAAAGTCCTCCCGGCATGGAGCTAAAATAGGCTGTCATTTTATCAAATCCAAGCCACTTCCAGTAGTAAAGCATCCCGCACAACGTAATAATAATGACAAATGGAAGGATCAATACAATACTCGAGATAAAATCTGTTAAATAGTGCAAGATAGTAGGATTAAAAGCACTCCCAATCGTGATGCCAAGCACAGCACGCGCTGGTGCAGAGAACATTTTAGGAGAACGAAGCGAAATTTTAGGAAAACGACTGGCAATAGCAATAGCTACAATAGAACCCAAAAGCCAAGGTAAAGGTGCTTTGATCAAAGAAAAAAGTATGGCTCCTAGAACTCCGACACCAAGCGATGTTACGACAGGTAAAAAGCTTTTAAGCCATTGCATTGAAATTCCATTCATAGGGTTTCATAAGTAGTAAAAATGGTATCTTCTTTTTCATTAAGAAGAGATAAGATAAAACGTTCTAAAAATGGCTTATATGGATGATTTGAGAGCATACTTTTTCCCCTAAATTTGCATGATATTGTTATACGAATCCCTCTAATTTTTATAACAGAATACGTCAAAGAATCAAGGTATATTTAAATGATATTAAAGAAGATATCGTTATACTAAATTCTTAATACAACGCTAAGGTTTAACCGATGATGCGAAGATGGGTCTTTTTTATAACGCTTTTTTCTCTACTCTTTTTACCAACCATAAGCTCAGCCACCCCTACTAAAGAGACAACACCACGTAAGCAAACACTGGTTTACAGCCAAAGTGATTGGAAACCTTTGGTTTCACTTAACAAACAAAATATTGGTGGCATAATCTCAAATTATTTACTTCTACTAGAGCCCAAAACAGGGATACGATTTGACTATACCTATTATGAGAGTTGGAATGAAGTTATCAATGCATACGAAAATAAGGATATTGATATTTTACCAGGCATCATTTCGGCAGATGTCCCTTCTACGGTAAACATTACGAAACCTTTTTTCACCTTTAATCTCGTATTGGCAGGTCTAAAATCAAACAACCTTATCACAGACCTTTTGGAAGTTCAAACACAAAATCTTCTTGTCGCGGTACGTGCCGGGTCGTCAGTACAACACTATTTAGAACGCAACTACCCTAATATTCAAATGCATATTGTCCAAACAACGCAAGAAGGTTTGCTTGCAGTTGAACATAAAAAAGCAGATCTTTTTTTGGAAATGGCACCCATAGTAGCGTATGCACTACAAAATAGCGGACTCTCAAATGTACAAGTTGTAGGTATTTTAAAAGATACATTTGAACTTGTGATTGCCGTGCAAGATGCTTCACTCTTAAAACGACTCAATCAAGGGATTGATGCCATTAGTGAAGAAGAAAAAGACAAACTTTACAAACGATATATCAAGATTGAGATCAAAGAAAAAGTAGATTATTCTTTGAGTATCAAAATTTTTATCATTGGTTTATTCATTTCGATTGGTTTTGGGATATGGCTTGCCATCCTAAAGCGAGAAATTCGCAAACGAAAACTGGCAGAAACCAAAGTTGGGTTTACAAACAAACGTTTACAACGCGCTGCAGAAGAACTTAAAATTGCTATGGAAAAAACAGCCTATGCGCATCAAGCTAAAAGTCAATTTTTAGCAAACATGAGCCATGAGATTCGCACGCCCATGAATACCATCATTGGTATCACTGAACTTATTTTACGCAAAGAATTACCAGACAAAGAGCGTCATTACCTCACGAAAGTTGCGGAGGCAGGACACCATCTTTTGGACATCATCAACGATATTTTAGATTTTTCTAAAATCGAAGCCAATAAAATTCAACTCGAAACTATCCCTTTTCAGCTGGAAGAACTTATCGTGTCTGCAACAGATATTGTCAGTATGAAAGCGCAACAAAAAGGCTTAGAACTTCTTATCGATATGGGCAATATCACCGCACATCGCTATCGTGGTGATCCATTACGTCTCAAGCAAGTCTTACTTAACCTTCTGTCAAATGCCGTAAAATTTACAGCTAAAGGCGAGGTTATTATTCGTCTTCGCGCTTTTGAAGAAAATCATGGTATTCAAAAAATACGCTTTGAGATTAAAGATACGGGCATAGGCATTACGCCTGAACAAAAAGAGTATCTCTTCAACGCTTTTTCACAAGCAGACATGTCCACCACGCGCAATTATGGAGGCACAGGGCTTGGCCTTACCATCGCACAAGGGCTTGTACTGATGATGGGGGGAGAAATTCAGTGTGAGAGTATTTTTGGAGAAGGGAGTACGTTTTGGTTTGAAATTCCTCTGCACATTGACGCATCCTTTATAGCACCCTTACAACCGGTGATGACCCAAGCACTGAATGTCTTAATCGTAGATGACAATGAAACTGCTCTCGAAATTTTCTCTGAAATTTTATTCCATTTTGGTATTGGCTGCATTACATGTAAAAGTGCCAAAGAAGCTTTAGAACTCTTAAATAACGGTCTTCGCGCTGACGTAGCTATTATTGACTGGAAAATGGAAGGAATGGATGGCGTCACACTCTTTCAACTGATTGAACAGCGTTATGATCATCAAATTGCTTCCATTATGATGGTGACAGCGTACGATAAAGGAGAGCTTGTAGCACAATTAGGGGTTGATCAGCCTTATGCTATCCTCGTAAAACCTATCACTGCTTCGACACTCTTTGACACACTTATTGGTATGTATGGGCATAAACGACTCATTGAGCCATTGCATCAAGCCCATGAAACGCAGATTCTCCAGTCTCTTGATGGCATAAAGGTCTTGCTTGTTGAAGACAATGAAAGCAATCAAGAAGTGGCACAAGAACTTCTCAATGAAGTCGGAATTATCGTTTATATCGTGAGCAATGGTCAAGAAGCGATTGAATGGCTCATTGAAAATCCACTACCTGATCTTATTTTAATGGATTGCCAAATGCCAGTTTTGGATGGTTTTGAAGCCACGCATAAAATCAGACATGAACTTAACCTCACACTTCCTATTGTCGCGATGACAGCCAATGTTATGAAAGGCGATGAAGATCGTTGTTACGCAGCTGGCATGAATGGATACGTTCCAAAACCTGTTGATGCACAAAAACTTTTTCAAGAGATCGCACGCTTTTGTCATAAAACAGCCCCCCAACCTCCGCAGAGCACTTCTGAAACATTCGCGTTGGAGGGTATTAACAGTATTCAAGCCATTACACGCCTCGGAGGCAATGCCAAACTGTACCGTCAACTTCTTAAAAGTTTTGCGAAAGACCAAGTGCATTTCGTTCAAACATATCGTAACTATGTTTTTGACAATGATCTTGATGGTGCTAAAAGGTTGTGTCACACGCTCAAAGGTATCGCTGGAACATTGGGGATGGAAGACCTCAGCTCTTTAGCAGGAGAAGCCGAGCGCTTTGTTCATCCTATAAAAAATGATGAACCTTTGCTGAACTCAATCGACATGAAAATCCGTTCTTTAAGTGCCATTATTCAAGCACTTGCCACACAAGTGGAACCCTTTAGCACAATCACGTCAATTGAAAAAGAGACACTGAAAAAGTTAGTTGAAAAGCTCAAAAGCTCCGATGCAACTGCGCTGGATGACGCTATGATCCTGACGCAATCAGTCAATGAAAAACTTCTTGAAGCTTTTGAGCAAATTAAAGCTTTTGAATTTGAAAATGCTATAGCTCTGATTGAGCCATTACTCCATGAAACTACACCCGAAAAGGCAGACTAAATCCTATGGAAACTATTCTTATCGTTGATGATACCGCTGAAAACTTGATTATTCTAAGTGAAATTCTTAAACCTTTTTACAAAGTGAAAGTGGCGAACAGTGGCACCAAAGCACTCAATCTTATCGCTTCAGGTGATATTCCAGATCTCATCTTGCTGGATATCCTGATGCCTGAAATGAGTGGTTACGATGTGTGCAAAAAGCTCAAAAATGACCCCCTCACACGCAATATTCCTATTATTTTTGTCACAGCCTTGAATGATTGTGAAGATGAAGCAGAAGGGTTGGGACTAGGAGCAATTGATTATATTACCAAACCTGTCCATGCTTCCATTGTCTTGGCGCGTATTAACACACAGATGACCCTGTTACAGTACCAACGTAATTTAGAGCAAAAACTTGAAGAACGCACTGAAGAGATAGTCCTTACTCGAATGGAAGTCATCCGCCAATTGGGGCGTGCTGCTGAGTATAAAGACAATGAAACGGGAACACACATCTTGCGTATGAGTGCGTATACCAAAATCATCGCACACAAAATAGGTTTGGACAATGTCAGAGCCGAGCTTATTTTTCTCTCCGCACCGATGCACGACATTGGCAAAATTGGCACACCCGATCATATTCTTAAAAAAGATGAAGCCCTGAGTCCTGAAGAGTGGGAAATTGTTAAGCAACATCCACTTCAAGGTGCAGAAATCATTGGCAACCACCAATCCGCCCTCCTTCAAACCGCACGGGTTGTGGCACTGACACACCATGAACGCTTTGATGGAACAGGTTATCCTTATGGTATTAAAGGTTTTGATATTCCTTTAGCAGGTCGCATTGTTGCTGTTGCAGATGTTTTTGACGCACTGACATCCAAACGTCCTTACAAAGAACCGTGGAGTTTGGAGCGCGCAGTGGAGTACCTTGTTTCCCAAAAAGGAAAGCATTTTGACCCCGAGCTGGTTGATGCCTTTTTTGCGTGTATGGATGAGATCAAAGAGGTCATGGCAAAGTTTCACGATGAGGAAGATACACTCAACTAACTTTTTAAAGATAGATGATTTAAGAATGCAGGGATTGTTGTAATTTAAGAGCAAAGAAAAGAGTTGCGATTACGGAAAATGAGAGTAACCCTAAAAAGACATGCCAGCCTAAATAGTGGTAAAAAACACCAGGAGCAAACGTTCCAATCGTTCCACCTGCATAGTAAAAAGAGAGGTAAAGCCCATTAGAAATAGCACGTTTTTCATGGGCAAGTTTACTGATAAGTCCAGAGGCTACCGAATGGATAATAAAAAAGCCTGCGCAAAAGACAAACATTCCACCAAACATCACCGTATAATCGTTAATATGAAAAATCTGCAAACCCACAAAATAGGTTAAGATGCCAAACACAATGGTCTTTGTTTCACTTCCAAAAAGGCGAATCATCCACAAAATACGAATCGAAATAATAAACCCAATAATATAACCCGCATACATCATGCCAACTTTTCCATACCCCATGGAAGAACTAAGATTTTTAAGTTGAAATGGTAAAAAATTAAGCAGTGCTTGAAAGACAAAAAAGATAAAAAACATCATGGCATAGATGTTAAAAAAAGTTTTATTTTTAAGTACATCCAACACTTGGGAGAGTTTAGGCTTTACAAAATCTACCTTAACCTCTTCGCTTAAAAAACTTAAAGCGCCAAACATTACAATGAGGGCAATACCCAAAAGCACAAAAAAGAGTCTCCATCCAAAAAAATCACTGAGTATTCCTGAAAACAACCGACCAATAAAACCGCCTAAGATGGTCGCCCCAATATAATAACCAATGGCCTGTTGTACCTTATCTTTCGGTGTGATAAAACTGATATAGCTCATCAAAGAGGTCAAAACGGCAGGAATTAAAATACCCTGCAACGCCCTTATCGCTAAAAGAACAGGATACGTATCGCTCCATGCAAAACAAAGCTCTAAAATACCTAGCATTAACACAGCATTTCTCAAAAAGAGTTTAGACGAAAATGTCTCTAAAATATAGCCATAAAAGATCGGGGCAAATCCTAAAGGAAGCATAATGACCGTTGTAAAGATGACCGCTTCAAAGCGGCTAAGGCTAAACTCTTTTTCAAAAAGCGGTTGGATGGGTTGTACCGCGTAGAGGGTACAAAGTGTCAAGATAGTGCAGGTATAAATAATAAGAAGTTGGTGGGTCGATAAAAAATGAGAAAGGGAGCTCATGCCCCCTTGTCTATTTGTTGGAATCAATCTGAAAATCCCAGAAAAACTCGATCCACTCAGTGGCTTCTCGAGGTGCAAAATCTGGGCGAAGCAATGCTTTTTCTTTATAGAAAATTGCCGCTATTTTAAAATCAATCTCAGGATATTTGGCAGTCAGCACTCGTTGAATCTCAATCATTGTCTCACCACTATCGATGATGTCATCGACGATGACCACACGTTTTGCTTTGCTCAAATCTGGGATATTAAAAATGTTGATGGTATCAAGTTTATGTGTCTCTTCATAGTGAATCGAATTGATCGAATAAAGAGCACGCATTTCTAATGCTTCTGCTAAAAAATGACCTAAAGTCATACCACCGCGGGCAACTGCTAAAATAACATCTGGGGCATAAGGTTTGATTTCTTTTGCCAAATGATTGACGTCAACTTTAAATTCTTCATAACTGTAATAACGCAAATTAATGTCCTTCCTGTACGATAAATACGATTAAACTGACAAACGTCAGAAACAAAATACCAAAATTAATATCTTTGAACTCTTTTTTAATGAGTTTGATCAACACATAAGAGATCAAACCAAACGCCAAACCATTCGTAATAGAAAAAGTCAAAGGCATCATAATAACGATCAAAAAGGTTGAAACCGCAATGGCTGTATCTTTAAAATTGATATGCGAAAGTTCGCCAAACATCAAAACACCCACCATCACCAAAACAGGATAGATCGCGTTTTCGGGGATCGCTTTAAACAAAGGCATCATAAACAGAGTAAGAATGAAACAAAGACCTGTCACAACTGCGGTTAAGCCTGTTCTTCCACCCTCTTCTACACCGGCTGCACTTTCGATAAATGCCGTCGTTGTCGAAACACCCACAACTGCACAAACAGTACTTGCAAGCGCATCAATCTCCAATGTTTTTTGAAGTTCTTTTCCATCGTCTTTAAACAATCCTGCTCGGAAACCCACCCCTGCAAGTGTACCTAATGAGTCGAACAAATCGGTAATCAAAAAGGTAATAATGACAGGAAAAAGAGAGAACGTCAGTGCACTTTTAATATCCAATTCAAAGGCGATGGGGCTTACCGAAGCGGGCATCGAGAAAAACTCCGTTGGATACGGAGCAATGCCTGCAACCCATGCAACAACCGCTGTTGTTACAACGGCTAAAATAAACGCACCTTTAAGTTTCCAAGAGTAAAAAGCAAACACTAAAACAAGTCCTAAAACACCCAGTAAAACCGTTGGATTTTTAAAGTTACCCACACCCACTAACACGGCAGGATTGGCAATAACCATACCCATACTTTTGAGACCAATAAATGCGATGAAAGAGCCAATACCCGCACTAATGGCACGTCTAAGATCGTGTGGCACACTCTTCATAATCCACACACGAAGTGGTGTTAACGAGAGCACAAGAAACAAAATACCGGAGAGAAAAACAACGCCAAGAGCCGTTTGCCAAGGCACTTTCATACCAAGTACCAAACCAAACGTAAAGTAGGCATTTAGTCCCATACCCACACTCATGGCAATCGGCGTGTTTGCCCAAAGGCCATTAAGAATGGACGAAAAAATCGTAATCAAAGCGGTTGCTGTGATAAGCGCCTCCATAGGCATACCTGTTTTGCTCATAATAATGGCATTCACAGGAACGATGTACATCATGGTCAAGAAAGTTGTAAAACCAGCCGTAAACTCGGTTTTAACCGTCGTCCCATTTTTTTCAAGTTTGAAAAAATCCAAGATTTATCCTTTGTAAAAAATTAAAGCACCAAGGGTGCGTGGGCCTTCTGCCGAAGAAAACCCAGTGTTAACGTAGAGTTTTTAAAGCTTTGCTTTGAAAGCGTATCAAGATGCATCAATATATTCTAAGTTCGTTGTATAAACTATCGCGTTCAACGGCATTAAAGCCACTGGTTTCGATCAGTTCTAAAATACTCTGCAACCCAAGCCCTTTAGCACTCTTTGCACCCGCTGCTGATTGGATGGCTTCGGCTTCAATGGTGCCATCAAGGTCATCCGCACCATACTCCATTGCCACAAGCGCAAGATTGATCGTGGACGTTGCCCAGTAGGCTTTGATGTGATTGATATTATCAAGCATCAAACGGCTGATCGCAAAGGTTTTCAAAATCTCTGTTGAGCTTAAAAAATCTTCTACTTTCAAATAGTTATTGTCACGTTGATAAACAAGAGGAATAAATGCATTAAAACCGTTCGTTCGGTCTTGGAGATCGCGAAGTCTGAGCATATGATCAATGCGGTGTTCACGATTTTCCACATGACCAAAAAGCATCGTTGCATTAGACTCACGACCACGTTTGTGCCACAGTTCATGGATATGCAACCATTCCTCTGAACTTACCTTACCTTTACAGACATATTCACGCACTTTTTCATCAAAGATTTCAGCTCCACCACCCGGCATTGAATCGACACCGTATTCGATCATTTTGTCAATGACCTCATCGAAACTTAGATTATATTCCGTTGCCAAAAAGTTAATTTCCGCCGCCGTTAAAGCTTTGACATGCAAATGAGGGAAACGCTCTTTGATTTTTGAAAAAATCTCCAAATACCAGTCAAGCCCTGTTGCAGGGTTGTGTGCAGAGACCACATGCACTTCGGTAATATGATTGTTATTCACCGAGTTATCTAAAATGGCTAAAATCTCTTCGTGGGTCATCGTGTAAGGATTGGGGTTTTTACGATTGGCAGAAAATGCACAAAATTTGCAGATATCTTTGCAGATATTGGTCGGATTAATATGTCGGTTGACATTGAAAAAGACTTTGTTGCCATGAAGATTTCTTCGTCTTTGATTAGCGTATTTGCCTAACGTAAAGAGATCAAGATCGTAGAGGGCGATGCCATCTTCAAGGCTCAGTCGTTCATTGTTTTCAAGTTTTTCTATAAGAGTCATGAATTACTTTCAGAAAGAAATAAGAGCAGATTTTAGCAACTTTTTTTATAAAGAGAGGTTAAAAGATTAAAAGTGCCATGAAAGGGAAGAAAAGTACAAACATAAATCCTTTTCTTCCCAATTTTATATTTAGAGATAATCCTCAGGCTTATAATTTGCCACGACAAAATCAATATCTTTATCACCTCGTCCGCTTAAGTTCACCAAAATAGACTCATACGGTTTTTCTTTCGCTAATTTCATTGCAAATGCCACAGCATGGGCACTCTCAAGGGCTGGAATGATGCCTTCATAATGGCTCAAATCGTAAAACGCTTGAATCGTTTCTGCATCATTAGCGATGCCAACTTTTGTGCGTGAAATAGAATTTAAATAGGCGTGTTCTGGACCAACGGATGGGTAATCCAATCCACTGGCTACTGAATGGACTGCCGCTGGCTCACCTTTATCATTTTTAAGCATAATGGAATTAAAACCATGAAGTATCCCTTCACTTCCATACGTTAGACTTGCAGCATGTTCGCCAAGTTTCGTACCCTTTCCACCCGGTTCAACCCCGTACATCTCACACGGGTCATTAATGAACGCCGAAAAAAGTCCCATAGCATTGCTTCCACCGCCAACACAAGCGACTAAATTATCAGGAAGATTTCCTGTCATCTCAAAAAACTGTTCGCGCGCTTCGATGCCTACAACACTTTGAAAGTCACGCACCATCATCGGAAAAGGGTGTGGTCCCACAACAGAGCCAATGCAGTAGATGCTATTTTCAGGGTCTTTCAGATACGCCTCAAAAGCAGAATCAACGGCCTCTTTCAGTGTTCGAGCTCCAAACCCAACAGGAACAACTTTGGCACCAAGGACACGCATACGCACAACATTGGGATGCTCTTTGGCGATGTCTACCTCTCCCATGTGAATCTCACACTCTAAGCCAAAGTATGCTGCCGCCGTAGCAAGTGCTACGCCATGTTGCCCTGCTCCCGTTTCGGCGATCAATTTTTTCTTACCCAAATATTTGGCTAACAGTGCTTCACCCATGCAGTGATTTAGTTTATGGGCACCCGTATGGTTCAAGTCTTCACGTTTAAGATAAATTCTTGCCCCTCCTACAAACTCGCTCAATCGTTTTGCATAATAAACAGGTGTCGGACGACCTTGGTAATGTTTGCGAATATCGCGCAATTCTCGGATAAAATTGTGCGAATTGCCGATGGTCAAGTACGCCTCTTCGATCTTCTTAAACTGCTCTACAAGTTCAGGTGGTAAAAACGCTCCACCAAATTTTCCAAAATAACCATTCGCGTCAGGGAAAGCTTTCAAATACGGTTTTTGTATCATTTTTTTCCTTTACATGTAAAGATTTTAGTCACACGGGTGTGTCTTTTCGGAAAGTATTATAGCTTAGATTTGTTAAGGCTTGAAAAGGAAAAAAAGAAGAAATTATGGTGGTCCGTGTAGGGTTCGAACCTACGACCCCATCATTAAGAGTGATATGCTCTACCAACTGAGCTAACGGACCAAATATCATTGTAAGATCGAAATCTTACTCCCATCTTGTTAAAACGAATGTTAACCCTTAAATTCCTTCATTATCAAACATTTGTCACAATTTTATTACATATTTTGGTAGATCCAAGCTCTTTTTTAGTATTATAAGATACAGCGATATGAAATTAGGAAGAACAATGGAAATCGAAGAAATTATTGAAGACCTTATTGACAAAAATGCCGATGATTTTGAAATATCAAAGCTGATTAAAGAGCATATAAAGAGCTATCTAGGCTCACTCAATGAAATATTTGTCGAAAATCAAGGCAAAGATTTTCTCGTTAAACATGCTAAAAAAATTGACCAATTTATTATCCTCATCTACAAATACACCTTGCGTAAATACTTTGGTAATTACATGCCTTTTGTCAACTCCATTCCCGTCGTTCTTGTGGGTATGGGAAGCTACGGCAGAGAAGAGTTGTGTGTTTACTCAGACATCGACCTCATGGTCGTTTACAAAGCCGTTCCTGGGTATAACATCGAGCCCATGATCCAGTCTATGCTCTATCTTGCGTGGGATGCGGGCATAAAACTGGGGCATCGTACGCATAAACTTGATGAGCTTGTAGGTGCAAGCAATCAAGACCTGACCATCAAGACAGCGATGCTAGAATCTCGCTTTTTATGCGGTTCCAAACTGTTGTGGATGGAGACAGAGAGAGAGCTTCTTAAAATCCAAAAATGGCAAAAAAAAGAGGTAATCGCTCAAATCGTGACCGCCAATGAAGAACGTCGAGCAAAACATCCTTTGAACATGGAACCCAACATCAAGGAAGGTGTGGGAGGACTAAGGGATGCCAATGCGCTTTCATGGATTTGTAAAATTCTCTTTGGAAGTATTCGTATTCGTGACCGTGTACCTGAGATTATCAATGAAGAAGAGTATAGAGAATTCAGAAGTTCTTTGGAGTTTTTATTTCGTGTTCGATCAGCGCTTCATCTGAGTGCTAAGAAAAAACAAGATGTGCTAAACCTTGAGTTTATCCCCGATGTGGCGCAAAAACTAGGCTTTCAAAATAAAATTCTTAAAAATGCACAGATGCAACTGGCTTCTCGCACTATGGCGTCCATGCATACAATTGATGTGACCTCTAAAATTTTTATGCGTAAACTCACCTCTTCTATTTTGAGCCAGCCAACACGTTTGAGTGCACTCAAACAAGGGCGTATTGAACGAGGGTTGTATGTTGTTGAGGACTGTGTCTTTGCCTCCCTGAAAAAGTCAAGCCCAAGCCTTAGTGTTGTGCTAGCACAGCTCCAACAATTTGACGACCCAAAACTCAGTTTTGACATCAGTTATGTAAGCTATATCAAAAATTGTCACTATACCTCGCATAATTCAAAGAAAATTTACAAACAATTTCGTGCCCTACTTTTCCAGCCAAATGTATACACACTTTTTAGCCTCTTGTACGAAGCATCACTCTTACAACAGCTTATCAAACCATTTCGTCAGATTTTGAACCTAGCGCAGTTCGATGGCTACCACAAACTTCCAGTCGATATTCACTCTTTACATACGCTCTATCACTTGGAAAATATTAAAGAGCCTTTCATCAAATCTCTTTTCGATGACCTCTGTCCTGAGGGAAGAGCACTGATGAAATTGGTTGCCTTTATCCATGATATCGGTAAAGGACGTAAGGGTGACCACAGCGAGCTTGGAGCAAAAATATTTAGAGCATATGCCCTAAAATTGGACTTTTCTGAACAAGCTATTGAAACAGGTATCGTGTTGATCAAATACCATACACTGATGAGCAACACAGCCAATCGTGAAGATATTTACGATGAAAAAGTGATTTTGGCATTTATTTCAAAACTTCAAAGCGCACAGATTTTAAAAATGCTCTACATCCTCACGTATGCTGATACCAACGCGGTGAATGACAACATCTACACAGGTTTTATTGCCAAACTTCTTCGCGAGTTTTACAACTATAGCCTTGAGATGTTTGATAAAGAAGAGCTTATCGATGAGACAACCAAACGTCTGCGTAAAGAAAATAGCCTTAAAAAAAGCCCTGAGTTTTTAGAGCTTTCAAAAACTCTTCAGAAAAAAACGCTCTCGGTGCAGTCCAACTTCTTCTTCCTTAAACTTAAACCAAATGCGATTGTTCAGATTGTCAAAGAGGCGGATGAAACAAGGGAAGATCACTACAGTTACAAAATCTGTAACGATTCGCATCTAAGCATCACTGTGATTCGTGGCAAAAACTTTAACATCGGCTATCTTTTGGGTAAACTCTCTTATCTTGATCTCGTTCAGATGGATATTTACAAACTTTTTGATGGTAAAAAATATTTTCAAATTGACTTTAATGAAAAAGTAACCGAAAATGATATTGAAATTATTCGTGAACTTATTGATAACTCATTTGATATGAGCAAGAAAGTAACCCTTAAAAAACCGACCATCCTAAAAGGGGAACTTGACATCAACTGCGAACACTCAAAGTCTTATGCACTCATGCATGTCAATACCAAGAACCAACATGGTCTTATGGCATACTTAATGAGCGTCTTTGATGAACATGGCATTGACATTGCGATGGCGAAGATTCAGACCATTAAGAATCGAACGAGAAACCTACTTTTAATCGAAAAGACAGTAGGTTTATGCGACAATGGAGAGAATATTTTAGATTATTTTTACTAAGAAGGTAACGTATATGTGTGGAATTGTTGGCTATATTGGAACCAAAGAAAAACGCAATTTTTTAATCAGTGGACTCAAAGAACTTGAATACAGAGGGTATGATTCAGCAGGTATTGCCGTACTCAAAGATGGCGATATTACCTCATTTAAAGCGACAGGAAAACTCTCCAATCTAGACCATAAAGTGGAAAACTTTAACTCGTCTGGCTTTGGTGTGGGCATCGGACATACCAGATGGGCAACGCACGGTAAACCCACTGAAGCCAATGCACACCCTCATTGGGGCGAATTTTCGTACATTATCCACAATGGTATTATCGAAAATTATAAAGAGATCAAAGATGAGCTTTTAAAAGATGGCGTGAAGTTTTTGAGCCAAACCGATACCGAAGTTGCCGTTCACCTTTTTGAAAAAAATGTAAAAGAATTGGGCGATTGCTTTAAAGCATTTGAAAAGACCATTGCTTCATTGCATGGGGCTTATGCCATTTTACTTATCACGAAAAAAGAGCCTGATGTCATCTTCTTTGCCAAAAATGCTGTACCACTTCTCCTTGGGAAAAGCAGTGAGGGTGAAGTCTTCTTTAGCTCTTCTGATGCACCATTGATTGGCATTGTCAAAGAAGTAGTTTACCTCGAAGATGGAGAGTACGGCTGGGCAAAAAACAAAGAGATTACACTGCTTAAAAACCATCTTCCACAGCATCTTGATTTTAAAACACTCACGTCCGACAAACTCTCTGCACAAAAAGATGGCTTCCGCTACTTTATGGAAAAAGAGATTTACGAGCAATCCCTCGTTGTCGGGGAAACACTGATGGGGCGCATCAAAGACAATTCTGTTGTGTTAGATGAACTTTCGACATTAGATTTAACACAGATTGATGCTATCAAAATTTGTGCATGTGGTACAAGTTACCATGCCGCTTTAAGTGCATGCTATATGTTTGAACGTTTGGCAAAAATTCGCACAGATGTGGTCATCGCCAGTGAGTTTCGCTACAAAGAGCCTTTATTAGATGCGAGAACACTGTTCATAGTCATCTCTCAAAGCGGTGAAACAGCTGACACACTAGAAGCCCTAAAAATGGCAAAACGAGGCGGTATGCAAACCCTTGCTATCTGTAATGTGGATAACTCTTCCATCGTGAGAACAGCAGATATGAGCATCCTAACACGAGCTGGCATTGAAAAAGGTGTGGCGAGTACCAAAGCTTTTGCAACCCAAGTCATCACGCTCTGGCTTTTAACACTGTTTATAGGTGAGCAAAAAGGAAGTATGGACGCCAAAACACTGCAAAGTGAAATTACCGCACTTTTGCATATTCCGCTTGTGCTAAAAGTCAATGAAACAACACATGAAAAAATCCGCCGTCTCTCCAAACGCTATTTACATGGACATGGATTCTTCTTCATCGGTCGCGATCTTTTCTATCCACTCGCCCTTGAAGGTGCTTTAAAACTTAAAGAAATCAGTTATCTTCATGCAGAAGGCTACCCAGCAGGAGAGATGAAACATGGACCAATCGCTCTAGCAGACAGTGAACTGTTCACCATTGCACTCATGCCAAAAAATCTTTTGTATGATAAGATGAAAAGTAACGTTGAAGAGCTAGGTGCTAGGGATTCTACTCTGCTCATCATCAGCCCTGAGCCATTTGAATTAGCCGATGATTTCATCAAAACAACCCCACATGAGCACATGATGAGTGAGTTTTTCGAGATGATGCTCATCACACAACTGTTGGCTTTAGAAATCTCAATACGCCTTGGAAATGATGTCGATATGCCACGAAATCTAGCAAAAAGTGTCACCGTAGAATAATTACATGTAAGGACATGCGATGCAAAAAAAACTCTCTTGGGTCATTGTAGGAACAATTTTTATCTCTTTTATGCTTCTTATGGTGATTTTAGCATTTTCCATTCGAGGTCTTGGAATCAAAAATGCCGAAGAGAAGGCACAAATCATTGCTGACTTGGTACAAGATGGACTAAGCGCTCATATGCTCAGCGGTACAATGGACCAAAGAGAGTTTTTTCTCAAAAAAATTAGCACCGCCAAAGGTGTCGAAGCCCTTTGGGTTGTTCGTAGCGAATCGGTTATCAAACAGTTTGGCAAAGGCTTCAACAATGAAATCGCTCGCGATAAGATTGATGAAGTAACCCTTAATACAGGTGTTGTGCACAAACAAAATGAAGAAAGCTCCCATAGTGCAAAACTGCGGATTACCACGCCTTATGTTGCGAAAGAACACGGCTCGCCCAATTGTATGCAGTGTCACCATGCCAAAGAAGGCGAAGTTTTAGGCGCTATCAGTATTGTTTTTGATATAGGAGAAGTCCGAACCAATGGTATTTTAACCTCTTTGGGCATTTTGCTTCTCTCTATCTTTATCATGCTTTTTGTTTTTATCATCATTAACCGCTCAATGCAGCCGTTAATGGAGCTTTTTAACTCCATTACTTTCGTAATGAATAAGGCTCAAGAGGGAGATTACAGTAGGCGTGTACGTTTCAGCGGGCATGATAAAGAGTGCCATAATGTTATGTTTTGGATCAATTCACTTCTTGATAAACTTGAAAACACACTCAATGACATCGAAGTCACCGTTAAAAAATTCTTAGCACTCTCACCCAACCATCAACCTGATCTTCTGTTGGATGCGCAAGCCATCGTGCATGAACTCTCCGATATCTATCAATTCAAACGCACCATCGAATTTGATGAAGACAAGGAGCAGGTGTACAGACGTATTGGGTCTATCTTACAACACGACTTAGGGCTTAAAGACTTTGTATTAATCGAATCAGGAAAAGAGGCAATCAATCCTACCATTGTCTTTGATGCAGCAACACACAAGCGCACCGTCGACCCAACGTGCAGAGCCCTTCGCACCAAGCAAGCAGTCTATTCGGATCAGTTTAAAAATATCTGTGAATCATGTGATTCGTGTGCGCATCATCTCTGTATTCCATATCTAATCAGCAGTGATTTTGAGCTATTACTGAGCATTTGGACACAAACGCCTGAAGAGCTTGAACACACCAAAGAGCAACTCCCTAAAATTCAAAATTACATCGATGCAGCACGTCCAGAGTTAGTGAGTAAAAATTTGACGGAAATTCTCAAAGTTTCATCGACTACCGATGCACTCACAGGGCTTTACAACCGCAAATACTTGGATGAGTACATTGAAAAAGCACTTTCACAAGCGAAACGTAATGGTATAAAGTATGGTATTTTAATGATTGATATTGATTTTTTCAAAATGGTCAATGACACTTACGGGCATGATGTAGGTGATAAAGCGATCAAAGTCCTTGCACGCATTCTGAAAGACAATATCCGAGAAGCCGATACCGCTTTTCGTTTTGGTGGAGAAGAATTTTTAGTGCTTTTATACGAATGCGAAGAAGAGATGGTGACGCATATTGCTGAAAAAATACGCCTAGCCTTTGAAAAAGCAGCAATACAATCAAACAATGGCGCGACTTTTTACAAAACACTCAGCGTTGGTGCATCTATTTTCCCTATAGATTCTGATTCGCTCTGGAAGTGTATTAAATTTGCAGATATTGCACTTTATAATGCAAAAGACAATGGTCGTAATTGTGTTAAACGCTTTGATGGATCGATGGTTGAGTCCCAAGAACTCAAGAACGACTTTTAAAGGCAATGATGAAATTTTACCGCGTGTATGTCGAGCTTACAAACATTTGTGGGCTCGAATGCAGTTTTTGTCCACCCAAGATGCTTGCAAACAAAAGCATGTCACTTCCTTTTTTTGAACATGTCTTAGACGAGCTACGTCCCTATACTAAAGAAGTTGCGTACCATATGGGGGGAGATCCTTTAACGCTTTCAAACCTTCAAGCCTATTTAGATATCACAGCCAAAAAACACTTTAAAGTTATGCTCACTACCAGTGGCTATTACTTAGCAAAACACAACCTTCAAACACTGTTGCACCCTGCCATCAAACAGGTTAATATTTCGCTTAACAGCTACAATAAAAACAGTATGCCAATCTCTTTTGAAGCCTATATGGAGCCTATCATTAAGCTCTGTAACCTAAAACTTACGCAAAATAGAGAGTTGTTTATTAACCTCAGGTTATGGAATATGGATGAAGCTCAGAGTGAAAAAATCTTCAATGAACAACTTTTTGATTACCTAAAAAAAGCATTTAACACCCCCTTAGATGTCAAAACAATTTATGAAGAAAAACCTCGTTCCATCAGGCTAGCAGAAAAAGTACTCCTGCATTTTGACAGTTACTTTGAATGGCCTTCCCTAACCTCTTCACATCACAGTGAAGGAAAATGTTTGGGGCTTTCTTCTCATTTTGGAATTCTTTCCAATGGATTTGTTGTTCCTTGTTGTTTGGATAAAGATGGTGTCATAGAGCTTGGAAATTTACAGGTAAGTTCTCTGAAAAGCATTTTGGATGCGCCAAGAACACTCGGCATAATCGAAGGATTTAAACACCACAAAGCCATCGAAACGCTCTGCCAAAAATGTACGTATAAATCCCGTTTTAAGGAAGAATAATGTCAGAAAAACTCTATGAAAATGAGTACTTTTATATCGAAAAAGAAAATGCTATCATCCCTTGGGTTAAGATATTTACACAACACCCCTACAAAGAGCTCAGTGATTGTGATGCACTTACCCAATCGTCCATCTTAAAAGCGATGCTGGTTGTTGAAGAAACAATGCGTTTGTATTACAATCCAAAAAAGATCAATATTGCGATGTTTGGTAACTATGTTCCGCATGTACACATCCATATCATGGCACGATTTGAGGAAGATTCACACTTTCCTGAGTCCATGTGGGGTGTCAAACAACGTGATGCAGACCTTCATCTTCCAAATTTTGAGAATTTTGTTACCATTCTACAAGGCAAATTAGCCATAGTATGACGTTTTTGGGCGAATTTTAATCTCCCTTTTGCTAAGCTTTTTTGAAAAATTTAAAAAAATAACAATTAAAGATAATGAATGAAAAAAGTGTTTTTGGGTCTTGGTCTTTTACTTTCAACGTATGCGTTTAGCGCTAATTTACACTATTCCCTTATCAAAAAAGAGAGTGGTAAAGAGGGTAGTACTCTTTTAATTGTCGGAGGAATTCATGGCGATGAGCCTGGAGGCTATTTTGCACCGATGCTTTTGGCACGCTATTATAAAATCGAAAGTGGTAATTTATGGGTTGTTCCAAACCTAAACTTTGACAGTATTGTTAAAAATTCCCGTGGCGTCAACGGTGACATGAACCGAAAATTTGCAAAAATAGAGACAAAAGACAAAGATTTTGATACGGTAGCTGAAGTTAAAAAGCTCATTTTAAATCCAAAAGTTGACTTAACACTCAATCTTCACGATGGTCAAGGTTTTTATCGAGACAAACAAATCGATAAAAATTTCAACCCAAGAGCATGGGGGCAAGCGACGATCATCGACCAACAACAAATCCCCAATGCAAAGTATGGAAATTTAGGTGAAATTGCCACCAAAGTCAATCAAGAAACCAATGTTGGACTCATTGAAGATGTGCATGAGTTTAATGTTAAAAATACCAATACAAAATCACAAGATAAGGCAATGCAACAAAGTCTTACCTATTTTTCGATTACCAATAACAAACCAGCTTTTGCCATTGAAACCAGTAAAAATATTACAGATCTTTCCCAAAAAGTTTTTTACCAACTTAAAACCATTGAAAAATTCATGAATGTCATGAACATCAAATATTCACGCTCATTTGAGCTTTCGCAAGAAAATATCAAAAAATTACTGACAGATGATGGGATGTTAGAGATTCCTCCTACAAAAATCACCATGGATCTTTCAACGCTTAAAACGCATATAAAGTTCTTTCCAATGAGCAAAGATAAATTGGTCTATAGCAGCAATAATCCCTTAGTAGCCGTCATCAAAGATAAAGATGACTATAAAATCATGAATGGGAACACCGTGGTTTCCACATTGAAGCCCGATTATATTGAGTTTGAACACTCTCTTAATGATGTTAGCTTCATCATCGATGGGAAGAAAACAACCGCTAAAATTGGCTCGTTAATGAGTGCTAAAAATAGTTTCCAAGTGGATCCAATCAATGGATACCGTATTAACATCATCGGTTTTTCAAAACCAGGTGTTGTGAGTGAAGGCGGCATTAGGGTTGAACCAAAAGATTTCATTAAAAGCTATGCCATTGATAAAGATGAGACCACCTATATGGTACACTTTTACAAAGATAAAAAGTTTTGTGGTATGGTCAATATTAAATTTGAAGATGAAAAAAAGAGTAAAAAATAGCCCAAAATATGTTTAAGAATCGTGTTCATTTAACTACATGTCATTGATGAAATGACCCAATGAAAACAAAGGAGCGCCTTGTGAGTACCTATGTGGGTAGACAACCAATTTTCGACAAAGACGGTGCATGTTTTGGCTATGAGCTCCTTTACCGTTCATGCGACGTTAACAACAATGCAACATTTCAAGATAATGCGAAAGCAACTGCACGTGTCATTGTCAATCTCATCCATAATATTGGTCTTGAATCCATCATTGGGCAGAAGATGGGCTATATCAATGTCGATGAAACAATGATTTTTAGCGACGTTATTTTATTGTTACCTAAAGAGAATTTTGGCTTCGAAATTTTAGAGCATACCAAAGTTTCATTGGCACTGTATGAGCGTATAAAACACTTACATTCTTTAGGCTATCGTTTTACTTTAGACGATTTTGACTGCAGTGATCTTATGATTCAACATTATGAACCACTCTTTCCTTATGTTGAGATTATTAAAGTCGATATTCAAGCCATTGGGCTCGCCAATCTTCAAGCATCCATTGCCAAACTTAAAAAATATGCCATTCCTCTTTTAGCTGAAAAAATCGAAACTATGGAAGAATACGAAGTGTGTTCACACCTTGATTTTCTCTTTTTTCAAGGTTACTTTTTTGAAAAACCTATTATTTTAAGTGGTAAAAAAGTTGAACCTAACACCATCCATGCACTCCAACTCATTCACTGCATACATAAAAATAATGATGTGACCCATATCTCCCATAAATTTGCAACGTGCCCTGATCTTGTCTATAATCTTTTGCGCCATGTGAACTCAGGTGCCTATCATTTTCGGCAAAAAATCACCTCTATCAAACAAATGGTAGCGCTTTTAGGTCCTCAAAAAATTATTTCATGGCTTGGACTTTTTCTTTACGGTACACCCGAAAATAGGCCTTTTGGTACAGAAATTTTCAACAATGCGAAATTTCGTGCTAAGGTGATGGAGGAGTTAGCCATTGCCTGTAATAAACAAGACCTTGCAAATAAAGCCTTTCTCACAGGTAGCCTCTCCTTAATTGATGTCTATCTTGGAATTCCTATGCTTGAATTTTTAAACAATGCACAACTGGATGACGAGATTAAAACAGCATTACTCTTCCATGAAGGCTTTTTGGGAAACCTCCTTAATATTGCAACAGAGATGAATCACTCTGCTGATATAGATGCAACCATAAAAGCACTGGAAGATTCGCCTTGCTTTAGCACAGAACAGCTCTTTGATGCGTGTACAAAAGCAACTATTTTTGTAGAAGAAACCGAACACCATTCTAAATCTTAAAAAGGAATTTTAATGAACGTTGATATTTATTATTGTACACGTTGAGGATATATGCCACGAGCTTTCCGTGTGAAAGATGAGATTTTAATTGCATATCCAAATGCAAAAGTAGCACTCAATCCAAAAACAGGTGGATTTTTTGATGTTGTTGTTGAAGAAGTAACTCTTTTTTCTAAAACAGAAAAAATTGGTACAGACATTGAACGTTTTCCTGAAGCAGGTGAAATCGTCGCACTGCTACAAAAAGCAGGTTATTAGTCTTTATAAATAAAGGCTTTCATACTTTTTTAAAAGGTTTCCAGTGGGCTACATTACAACCCTTTTTGTTCGATTTGCCTATTTTTTAGATGCTTCACCCTCCTACCATCGTGCCAAAGAATTTTGCAGAACACTCTTAGAACATCAGCACTCAAGGCTTAAATTTTACTTCGATATTTTCATGGTTATTCTTGTTGTCATCAGTGTCTTATTTTTACTGTATGAAGTTAAAAATCCTGATGGGCACCCTTACTTAGATACTTTTGTGCAAATTTCTTTGATTATTTTTGTGATTGAATACCTTTTACGATTTTGGATCTACTCCGATAGCCATAAAATTTTTTTAGAACGTTATGACTATGCGATCAATAATAATCTCCCATTTTCATTGGGACGTACACTCCTTGCTATTGTCAAGAAAAAAATAGAATATGTTATATCTCCACTCGCTATTATCGATCTTTTAGCAATTTTACCAAGCTACCGACCACTTCGTTTCTTACGTATTTTCTTACTTTTTAGGATTTTTAAGCTTTTTCGTTATGCCAGAAGTATGAAAACATTTACGGCAATCATCACAGAGAAAAAATTCGAGCTCTTCACCTTAGCTATTTTTGCTAGTTTTGTTATTTTTACAGGAAGCTCTGCCATTTATATCTTTGAAACAAACCAAAATCCAAAGATCAATACTCTTTTTGATGCTGTTTATTGGGCTATCGTTACGATGGGAACGGTTGGTTATGGCGACATCGTACCTGTAACAACTGAGGGCATGGTCGTTTCCATGATTCTCATCATTTTAGGCGTTGCAACCCTTTCATTCTTAACCTCTATCATCGTCTCTTCTTTTCAAAATAAACTGATCGAACTTAAAGAGAGTCGTCTCTTTGCAGAAGTAGATAAACTCGAAGATTTTATTGTCATTTGTGGCTATGGACGTGTCGGAGAAGTGGTTGCCAAGATGCTACATGAAGATGGTTATAAATTGGTTATCATTGATAATGACGCACAAAAGATCAAGCTAGCACAACAGCGTGGACTCATTGGCATTGTTGCGGATGCCTCAAAAAGCCGTATTTTAGGCGAACTAGGTGTTGACAAACGCGCATCACAAATTATTTGTGCAACAAACAGCGATGAACTGAATGTTTTTATTACATTAACAGCGCGAAGTCTCAGTAAACAAATTATCATCATTGCACGTGTCATTAAAAATACGCACAAAAAGAAATATTTTTTAGCAGGTGCAAACTATGCGTTTAGTGCTGATGAGACAATAGGACTTATGGGCGCTCAGTACATTACGCAACCTATCTCTTATGCCGCACTCGATGAAATGCTAACGGAGAATACCGGTGTCATTTTTGATATTCTCCCCATTCATGAACACTCTTGCTTTGTCAATCAAACCGTTTCAGCGCTTGACTTAAAAGAGAAGCGATTGCTTCTTTTTGGTATTTTACGCAAAGATGAGTTGTTGCCATTTCATTTCAATCCAACGCCAAATTTTGAACTTAAAAGTTATGATATGCTCATTATCATGGGACGAAAACACCACATCAATGTACTGCGCAAAATTAACGACAAAGGAAGCTCTCGATGAGAGAAAGCAAAATTCTCCTTTTCGGCTTTAGCCGATCTGCCATTGAAATTGGAACAAGACTTCAAGCGCAAGGATTTGATTTTACCTGTATTGATAATGATGCCAGTTTATTACCTAAAGCAAAGAAACTTGGATTTAATTTGATTATCACGGATTACAGCGATGATGAAACACTGATAGGTCTTGGTATTGGTGAAGATATTAAATTTGTCTTTACACTCTTTGACGAAGATGTACACAATGTTTTTTTAACCCTCTCCATAAGGGCACTTGATCCCAAAGTACAAATTGTCTCAACAACGCATACCAAAGATGCCATTCATAAGCTCGAAATTGCAGGAGCAAGTACTATTTTAGACCCGTATCAAATTTGCGGTAAAAGAATCTATAAGCTCATCACCCAACCAGAGATTATGCAGGTGATCGATGCAACAATTTTTGGCGAAGAAGATATTAATATGGAACAAATCACCATTACTGCGCACTCGCCACTCAATGGCTTACTGTTAAATGAGTGTTACCCTACGGATCATTACAATATGCTTTTGATTGGATTGCACGATAAGGAGCTCAAAAAAGAGTTTATCTTTATTACCGAAGGACACAACCATCAACTAGACTATGGCGACATTTTAGTTGTTATTGGGAAAAGTGCTGAGATTGACCGTTTTAAAATGGATTATAGTCTATAAAAGCGGAACGATTAAAAAAAGTGTTCCAACACACGCCAAGGTTTCAAGCGTTGTAATCGATGCCATCAATGAAACATCCCCTCCCAGTTCTCGTGCCAATATATGCGATGAAGTTGCTGTTGGCATTGAAGCAAATATAATAGCAATGCTTAAACTCATTCCTGCAAGTCCAAATACATGCGACAACCCATAAGCAACCAGAGGAAATAAAACAAGTTTAGCAACTGTTGAGACAACCAACTCTTTTTTCGCATCTCGTAAGTATTTAAGTTCCAAGCCTACGCCTACAGATAAAAGCCCCATAGGAAGGGCTGCATGGCTTAGAATAGAGACACTTTTTAGAATAAATATAGGCATATCAATACCACTGTAGTTTATCAATCCACCAATAGCACATGCACCAATCAAGGGATTTTTAATGATTGTTATAAAAAATGAACGTAAGGAAAATTTACCATCGCGCGTGTAAATCGCAAAAATAGCGATACATAAAATGTTAATAAAAGGAATGGCAAACGCAATAACAATAGCAGCTAAAACCAAGCCTTTATCGCCATAAACAGCATTGACAAGGGCTAAGAGAACATAGGTATTAAAACGAATACCCCCTTGAACGATGGACGTAAATGCCTTATTTTCAAAATGAAGAATCATGTTGAGTAAAATTAAAATCACTAAAATAATAAAAATACCACCAAGAGATGTCAGTACCAAATTGACCGTATAGGTCAAATCAATTTTAGCAACCGCTAACTCATAGACTAAAAGAGACGGCATCAAAACATAATACGTAAACTTGTCCATTTTTGGCCAGAAGTCAGTAGAGGGAAACTTAGCGTGTTTAAATGCATAACCTGCAAAGATAATCAAACAAATAGGCAAAAGTGCATTCAATACATAATTCATTCTTATCCCTTAAATCGAAATTCCTCAGCCATTAAAATCGTTTTGAGTTTTTCACGACATTCGCCTTGAAACTCCATCCACTCATCTTTACAAGTACCACCACTGCCTAGCTTCTTTTTCACCAAAGAGCAGAGTTTAGTCAATGCCTCTTTTTCAAGATAAAAAGGACCTACGATAGAAACCGGTTTGCCTTGGCGTTTTTCCATCTTTAAAACCAAAAAATGCTTGGAGGGAAGTTTTATTTCAGAAGGCTTGGAGGAAGATAGTTCTTCCTCTAACTGCCATCCCTTGCCACCATCAAGAGCAGACCCAAGTATAAATGGGGCTTTATTAACGGCCATACGTCTCTCTAAAGGCTTCATAATCCCCTTTAAAATCAATCACAGTACCATCAGGGTGCAACTCAATAATACGGGTTGCAAACGCGTCAATAAGCTCTCTATCGTGTGTTACACAGATGACATTACCAGGGAATTTAAAGAGCCCTTCTCCAAGTGCAATAATCGCTTCAAGGTCAAGGTGGTTATCTGGCTCATCAAGCACCAAAAAGTTACCGCGTTGGAGCATCATCTTAGAAAGCATCATACGATGTTTTTCACCACCACTGAGTTGAGAAACACTTTTCTTTTGCTCTTCACCTGAGAAAAGCATACGACCTAAACACTTTCTAATTTCGTCCAAATCTTTTTTCTCATCGTATTGCTGTAACCACTCAAAGAGTTGAGAATCACCCGTAATCATGTCGGTTGCATTTTGAGGAAAATAACTTGGAATGATCGTAGCACCCCATCTAATGACACCTGTATCGGAAGCAAGCTGTTCCATGAGTATGTTACACAGCGTTGTTTTACCTACACCATTGTGTCCAATAAGAGCGATTTTTTCACCTTTTTCAATTTTAAAGCTGATGTTATGAAGCACTTTCTGATCACCATAACTTTTTTCAATACCTTCAACTTCTAAAACTTCATTACCGATATCGCGTCCCATGCGAAAGACAATACTTGGATCACGACGTGAAGAGGTTTGAATATCAGCAATATCAAGTTTCTCTAGCTTTTTTTGACGAGAAGTTGCTTGTTTTGCTTTGGACGCATTCGCAGAAAAGCGACGCACAAAGGCTTCAAGTTCTTCTTTCTCTTTAAGCTTTTTATCTCTGTCCACTTCTTGTTGTTTCGCAATTAAGTTCGCAGCCATGTACCACTCATCGTAGTTACCTGTAAATTCACGAATTTTCTTAAAATCAACGTCCAAAATGTTTGTTACAACAGAGTTAAGAAAGTGTCTATCGTGCGAGATGACGACCATGGTTCCCTCATGGCGAATAAGCTGCTCTTCAAGCCAAGAGATCGCTTCAAGATCTAGGTTGTTGGTAGGCTCATCGAGGAAGAGAACGTCTGGTTTAGGATAAAGAACTTGGGCTAATAGAATCTTAAATTTATCGCCACCGGTTAATTCACTCATTAAGGTCTCTTGTTCAGAGACAGCAAACCCAAGAGAAGCCAAAATTTTCTCAATATTAACTTCAACTTCATACGTCGGGTCTTCTTCCGCACAAATAATTTCAAGCTCTGCTAAACGGTCATTGACTTTCTCATCCGAAAAATCGCCCGTAACATACAACTCTTCTTTCTCTTTAATGGCATCATAAAGTCTTTTATTGCCGTACATTACAGCATCTTTAAGCGTAAAATCTTCAAAAGCGTATTGATTTTGATTTAAAACACCGACACGCAAACCATTTTCAATCGAAATATTGCCGCTGGTTGCCTCAATTTGTTTTGACAAAATTTTCAAGAATGTTGTCTTACCCGCACCATTGGCACCGATAAGTCCGTAACGCTTACCTTTATCAAGTTTAAGATTGATATTTTCAAATAAAAGTTGATGCGCAAAACGCATCGTTAGATTGTTGACTTCGACCATTATGTTCTCTTTCCATGTTTTTCGCGAATTATACCATTATGTATCTTGTTTCAAAATTTACCCTCAACGCTATGGCATCTCACCTTGTAAAGGAAACTTGCTATTTTTTGTTCAAAAAATGTTACAATTGAAGCGCACAGAACATTTCTCAAAGGATATGGAGTGACAATCTTAAAGAAAAACATTTGGCTTATTTTCTATGTTTTATCTTTATGTGCTACCGTTTTGTTTCTTACTGCTTCGTATCTCAAGTGGCAAAGTACCTATCTCAAATACCAAACATCTCAAGAGAACATTGTTGAATTGATGGCGAATGCTACCCACTCTTTATTTGATACACAAGAGAGATTAATGGACATATTAGGCGTTGGCATTCTTGAGGATAATCACTATCTGAACAATCCACAAAACATTGAAAAACATTCCCATACCTTAATGCAAAATCCTGATGTCATAGCCTTTGGGGTGACAACTCCCAAAGGTGATTTTATCTATGGAAGTTCCCATAAAGATCCAACAAAAATACCAAGCCTTATGAAACAGCCCGAAAGCCATGACTCTTTTATGGAAGCCCTTTCCAATCAAGGAATGGTATTTGGACGTACTTATTTTTCACAGCCCCTTCAAAAGTGGGCAATGCCTATTCGTAAGACCATACGCAATGAACAAGGCGAACCTCTTTTTGTCATAACAACATTGTTAAAACTCACCAGCACTTTCGATATCCTGATGAATACGATCCATCACCGTCACAATCTGGTTGTCTCTGTCATTCGCGATACCGACTTATACCAACAATACAATTCGCAAGGTAAAGATCATTATGAAACAACCTATCAAAAGCCCTTTCCCAAAGAGATCTTTGAACGCGTTTACACGATTATTTTTGACAGGTACGCACTGACACCACAAGAGTTGAAACGCGATGAACCTTTGGTCTCTTTTGTCTATCAACACAACGATGGCGTACGTTACCTAGCGTCTCTTAAGTACAATAAAACGTATAAACTTTGGATTATTGTCCATACGTATCTTGATACTGTCATTCAAGATTTTCTACAAACCCTGATGATCTATTTTGCTGCTTTTATTGGATCAGGAGGACTTTTTTTCTTTCTTTTCCGTTTAATTGCCACAGCAGAAGAAAAACGTCGCAATGATCTCATCGTCCAAGCAACCCACGATCAGCTGACAGGACTGCCAAATCGTAGTTATTTGCATCAAAATATTTTCAACTGGGCTTATAAAAATGCCCCTTCTTTTAGCCTTTTTTATATTGATATGGACCATTTTAAAAATATTAACGATAGTTTTGGTCATCAATTTGGTGATTATGTTTTAAAAGAAATTACCCAAAGATTGCACGTCATGTCACCACCTGATTCACTTATTATTCGCTATGGAGGTGATGAGTTTGTTATCATTACACGCTTTTGTGAACGTAAAGAACTCCTCTCCTTTGCCTCACGACTGATCGATGCACTCTCTCGTCCTTATAATGTTCAAGAGTTGCACTTTAATATTGGTGCTAGTATTGGCATTGCGCTTTATCCTGAACATGGAGAAAGCCTAGATATGTTGCTTCGCGCTTCCGATATTGCTCTTTATGAGTCCAAAAAAATAAAAAATAGCGCATCTATCTTTGTCAATACGATGCAAGAAGGATTTCTAAAAAATGTCAAAATAGAACAAGAGCTTCGCAAAGCCATCAATCAACATGAACTCTCAATGGCGTATCAGCCCCAAATTGACAATCATGGCTGTATGTATGGTGTTGAAGCATTGGTAAGATGGAACAGCTCTACCTTAGGCTATGTTCCGCCCAACCACTTCATTCCTTTAGCGGAAGCTTCTGGGCTGATGCCTAAAATTGGGCGTTTCATCATTGAAACCACATGTAAAGAGATGAAAGAACTTCATACAAAGCTCAATCACGCTTTTCAAATTTCTATTAATATCTCTGTTCGTCAATTTATGGACCCTGGTTTTTTGGAGCATCTGCTTGAAAATCTTGAAAAAACACAAATGCACCGTCTTGCGATAACACTTGAAGTCACAGAAAACCTTTTTATTGAAGATATACACTACATTTTACCGCTCTTGCAACAGATTAGAGAGATGGGCATCCAAATTTCAATGGATGATTTTGGAACAGGCTATTCTTCGTTAAGTATGCTCCGTAAACTTCCTATTGATGAGCTCAAAATTGATAAAAGTTTTGTTGACGAAATTTTTGAAGATGAAGCTTCTGCGAAAATGGTACAAAATATTATTGCGATTGGTAAAAATTTTGGTATGCATATTTTGGCAGAAGGTGTTGAAACCAAAGAGCAAAAAGAGATATTAACAACCTTTGGATGCGATCGTTTTCAGGGCTATTACTTCGCCAAACCACTCGCAAAAGAAGAACTTTTTGCTTTTCTAAAGAAACAAACATTTACATGTAAAATGTAGTGCTTCATTTTTTTAAACAAAGTTGTTGTAAAATCGTTAAACTTTTTAGCTGAGTATTTGGATTGCAAAAGCAGCTTTAAAGAAGTTTATCAATTTTTTTCGGAGCATACGGTTGAAATACTTCAAATATATTCTACTTTCCCTCGTTATTACCTCCCTTGTACAAATATTTATATGGACAAGATCAGGTGATCAAATCGTCTTATCACCACAAATTGGTGAAAAACTAGAGTCTCTCTCTTATACGCCATTTAAAGGCTTTGAAAAAGCTCAAAAAAGCGATCAAGAGATTGCTGAAGACATGAAAACCGTTGAACTTATTGCACGAAAAGTCAGAACTTATGCTATTTCTGATGCAAAACATGTTTTGGAAAATGTCAAAGATACAAAGCTCAAAGTCGATGTAGGTCTTTGGCTCTCAACGGATAAGAATGCGAATGAACTCGAAATCGAAACACTCTTTGAACTTCTAAAACTCTACTCTCCTCGAATTTCTTCAATTATCGTAGGAAACGAGGTCCTTCTACGTGCTGATATGACGCCTGATGAGTTGTTTGAGTATATTGATCGTGTTTCAAAACGTACACGTATCCCCGTAACAACAGCAGAAGTTCAACACGTTTGGCTAACCAATACAGAACTAGCACGCCATGTTGATTTTATTTGTGTGCATATCTTGCCTTATTGGGAGAAAGTGCCTATTGAGCGAACCCTTGCATTTGCTAAAGAGAAGTATGATGCTATTGCTGCAATGTATCCTAAAAAACCGATTACCATCGGCGAGTTTGGCTGGCCAAGTAGCGGTTATAACAACGAAAAAGCTGAGGCAACACTGACCAATCAAATTGCCGCTATTACAGGCTTTTTGGAGATGGCAAAAGATCAAAAATGGACGTATAACATTGTTGAAGCCTTTGATCAACCGTGGAAAGGTGTTCACGAGGGAAGCGTTGGACCATACTGGGGACTTTTTGACATCAACAAACAACCAAAATTTCACTTTATCAAACAAACGATTATTAACCCACTTTGGCGCTACCAAATGGCAGCATCTGTCTTTTTTGGCGTTCTGCTTACCTTCTTTGGTCTGAGAAACCAACGTGTGAACTTTGCCCATGCGTTAACGTTTGCAGCAGCAGCCCAAGCAATGGGCTTTGGTATTGCTATGGCAGCTACATATCCATTTATTTACTACATGAACTTTGGTATGTGGGTTATGTGGATTATGGGTATTATCTTGATGATTCCTTTAGTCATCATCACACTTGCTAAGATTAACGAACTCTTTAAATGTACTCTAGGTATTGCTCCTGAGCGCTTAGCGCCACTTAATCTCAAGTCTGATCATGTACCATTTGTCTCTATTCATGTGCCTGCATACAAAGAACAACCGCATGTTCTCATTGAAACACTCGACTCATTAGCAAAATTAAAATACACCAATTACGAAGTATTGGTTGTCATCAACAACACAAGTGAAGAGTTTTATTGGAAACCAATTGAAGAGCATTGTCAAAAATTAGGCGAAAAATTTGTCTTTTTAAACATTGTGTGTAAAGGTTTTAAAGCGGGAGCTTTAAATGAAGCGCTGAAATACACCAATGAGAAAGCAGAAATCCTAGCCGTCATAGATGCCGATTATGTGGTCGGTGAAAACTGGCTTGTCGATCTCGTCCCTCTGTTTGATGACCCTAAAGTTGCGTTGGTTCAAGCACCTCAAGACCACCGCGATGGTAAAGACTCACTCATCAAACAAGCGATGAATGCCGAATATGCGGGCTTCTTTGACATTGGTATGGTTGAGCGAAACGAAGAAAATGCCATCGTTGCGCATGGAACCATGTTGATGGCTAGGCTGTCAGCGATGCATGAAGTAGGAGACTGGACAACCTATACCATCGTAGAAGATTCTGAACTTGGACTTCGTCTTTTTGAAGCTGGTTATACAGCACACTATACCAACAGACGTTATGGTTGGGGACTATTACCAGACACTGTCGAAGCGTTTCGTACACAACGCCATAGGTGGGCGTATGGTGCGATTCAGATTTTGAAAAAGCACTGGCGTCATTTTATGCCATCATCCAAGACATTAACACCGTACCAAAAATACCACTTTGTCGCAGGTTGGTTCTTCTGGCTTTCTGATGCCTTTGGTGCATTGACTGCCTTCTTAAATATTTTCTGGGTACCATTTATCATCTTTGTGGGCGTTACCATTCCAACGTTACCATTAACGCTCCCTATTTTAGTGGCATTCTTGGTCAATATTTTACACGCATTTATTTTGTACCATACGCGTGTTAAAATGGGTATTAAAGAAACTATCCTAAGCGCTATTGCTTCAATGAGTCTTCAACTGGTTATCTTTAAAGCCGTATACGATGGTTTTGTCAAAGATGGTCTTCCTTTTAAACGTACTGAAAAAGGTGGCAATACCAAAAAAGTGAACAAGAGTCCTATTCGTCACGAGATGATTTTAGCAACCTTGCTTACCATCTCTTTCTTTGCACTCTACTTTACAAACTATACACGTATTACAGAAATTTACGTTTTTGCCTTCACACTTTTAATCCAAAGTATTCCTTATTACTCTGCGATTATCCTTCGTATCATCGAACTTCAATCTCTTAAACCAAATAAGTAGTGGCGTAATGCCACTGCTTATTTAAGCAAATGTGTAAAAAAAGATATGCCAAAAAAGCATGTTTTTGTTTTAATATTATTCGTTGACTTTGCTATTTTCATGCTATACACTTCTTATATCATGGTTTCATAACCATACTATAAGGAGTCATCATGTCAGATCTAATTTACCGTATCAACATGTCAAATCTTAGTTTTAAAATAGAAGAAGTTCCTAGTCATTGGATGGGACTAGGCGGTCGTGGGCTTACTTCAACCATCGTAGCTGAAGAGGTCGATCCAGAATGTCATCCTCTTGGACCAAACAATAAACTCGTCTTTGCACCAGGTCTTCTCTCAGGTACAAGTGCTTCTAACAGTGGCCGTAATTCCTGTGGCGCGAAAAGTCCTTTAACAGGTGGCATCAAAGAGTCCAACGTTGGTGGTACCAGTGCAGGTATATTTTCAAAACTAGGGATCAAAGCGCTTATCATCGAAGGAATTCCTGCCGATGTAAATTCAACATTTTATCAATTACATATCACCAAAAATACGGTTGAATTTATTCCCGTCCCCGAACTTGTTGGCAAAGACAATTACGCTGTTTTAGATGCCATGATGGAAAAATATGACAAAAAAGTCGCTGTTATGAGTATTGGGCGTATTGGAGAGATGCGTATGAATATTGCCAATATTTCGGTAAAAGACCCTAGCGGAAAACTCAGAAGTCACGGACGTGGAGGGCTTGGTGCTGTTATGGGCTCTAAAAAAATCAAATGTATCACGGTTGATGCAGAGAGTTACAAAGAAGTGACCATCGCTGATCCTGAAAAGTTTAAAGAAGCAAGTAAAATCTTTACCAAAGCGCTTCAAGAAAACCCTATTAGTGGTCAAGGTTTACCAGCATTTGGAACAAATGTTTTGGTTAATATTCTCAATGAAGCAGGTGGTCTTCCAACCCGTAACTTTAGAGAAGGTTCTTGGGAACATGCTGAAAATATCTGCGGTGAAACGATGGCAGAAAACATTAAAGCCAGAGGTGGGAAAACCACACATGGTTGTCATGCGGGCTGTGTTATCCAATGTTCACAAGTCTATAATGACAAAGAAGGCAAGTACCTTACCTCAGGCTTTGAATACGAAACCATTTGGGCACTTGGAGCACACTTAGGTATTCAGGACTTAGATTTGATCGCTAAGATGGATGGTCTCATGGACGACTTGGGTGTTGATTCTATCGAAACATCTGTTGTGCTTGGTCTTGCAGTCGATGCAGGCATTCTTGCATACGGCGATGGTAAAAAAGCGTATGAATTGCTTTCCCATGATATACCGAATGGAACGCCGATGGGAAGAATTCTTGGATCTGGAACACATATCTTAGGTAAAACATTCGGCTTAGTGCGTGTTCCTACCGTGAAAGGGCAAGGTATACCTGCGTATGAACCAAGAGCAGTTAAAGGACAAGGTATTACGTATGCGACAACACCTATGGGTGCAGATCATACAGCAGGCTACGCGGTTGCTACCAACATTCTTAACAGCGGTGGACATGTCGATCCACTCAAAAAAGAAGGACAAGTCGAACTCGCACGTAACTTACAAATTGCTACTGCAGCAGTTGATAGTACCGGTATGTGTATCTTTGTTGCGTTCGCAGCGCTGGATGATGCAAAATGTTTACCTTCCCTGATTGATATGATCAATGCACGTTTTGGTTGTGCACTTACAATCGATGACGTGTTGAACCTTGGAAAAACTATTCTAAGAACAGAACATGAATTTAACATCAAAGCAGGACTTGGTAAAGCAGATGATCGTCTTCCCGAGTTTATGAAGTACGAAATGCTTCCTCCTCACAATGTCACTTGGGATTTTACAGGTGAAGAAATTGATGAGTTCTGGAATTTTTAATGATCAAGATAACCGTTAAACTCTTTGCCCAATACCGTGAAGGTCGTTTTAAAGTAGAACAACGAGAGTACCAAGATGGTATAAGTGCGCAAGAGATCATCGATGAATTAGGGGTAGCGCAAGCTTTACCCTTAGGTGTTTTAATGGTTAATTCACGGCATGAAAAAGAAACGTATATCTTAAAAGAGGGTGATATTATCGCCCTCTTTCCTAAAGTTGGCGGAGGTTAATGCTTACGTAGACATTTAGTCTTGAAATAATTATCGTCTAAAAAGTGATCTCTTCAAAGAGATTACTTCTACTTTCAATGCAAAAACCCCTTTTAATCGTCTATTCCGCTGTCTCAATTCAAAGTCTAAACATGGTAAAATTCTTTTTAGGAAAAACTCATCTCAAACAGCCTATGATGGGCAATTAATGGGAGTATGAGTTAATTTTGCTATAATCGCAAAAAACAGGGATGCTAATGCAACACATCAAGGACGCTCTTTCTACTTTTCATGCACTTTGCTTAGGCATGATCCTCTTTGCTCTTGTAACCGTTGTATTTAAACTTATCCCTACATATGCTTACTATTTCATAGTGCAAAGTACTTTTATTTCGTTTGTGATTGCGATTTTTCTTAGTATCTATTTCAATAAAAGTAAATTGTTTGTTTTACTTCTTTTCCCACTTTTTTTTACACTTTGTTTAGCTTTTCCCAACACACTTTTTACAAAATTGAGCGTTCCTGCGTTCTGGCACATTGCACCGCTTATTACAGCACTCGGCTATTTGTTGGTCTATGCACTGCAAGAGAGAGGACTTTTTAGCTCTTTTGGCATCTTTCGTACCAGCATTGGTCTGGTTATACTCGGCATTGGCTATGCAGGGCTCAAATATTTTTCACCCGCTCTTCAAAAAGCTCTTGATACCCCTATTTTACATGTAACACTTCAAGGACTCTCTAAGGCGAGTGATTTTATTCTGATTATTAGCATTATTGCCTTAGGCTTTATCTTTTTGATTTCAATGCTCTTTGAAGCACAAAGTCAAAAGGCACCTTTTTGGATGCTTTTAGCACAAATAATTCCACTGCTTTTTTTACAAGAGAGTAACCATTTTATACTGTTTTCCTTCGTCGCATCCATCATTGCAATTAGTGCACTTGTGCATGATGCCTATCGTATGGCCTATGCAGATACGCTCACAGGAATTCCTTCACGTAGAGCACTCGAAGAACGCTTTTTACACTTAGGTTCTCACTATATGATCGCTATGGTTGACATTGATTTTTTTAAAAAATTCAATGATAAATTCGGTCATGATATTGGTGATGATGTTTTAAAACTTGTTGCAAAAGAACTTACCTATGTTAAAAATGGCGGCAAAGCATACCGTTACGGTGGTGAAGAATTTACCATTCTTTTTAGTGGCAAGAAAAAAGAAGATTGTATTATGGCTTTAGAAGAGGTTCGAGAGCATATTTTTAGACGTGGCTTCATTATACGTGATAAAAATCGTCCCGAAAAAGCCCCTAAAGAGATGCAAAAATCAACCGATGTAAAAAAAGAGAGACTCTCTGTTAGCATTGGGGTAGCGATGTCTGCTAAAGGAAAGACACCTCAAGAGATTATAAAACTTGCAGATGATGCGTTGTACAAAGCCAAGGAGAGTGGACGTAACTGTCTTATTTGCTTATAATTAACATATAATTACTTTTTTTAATATGATAGAATGGATCCAACTTAATCCTAAGGAAATCCACTATGAGTAGCACGCCACTTAAATGCTCACTTGCAGAGTGCAAAGCAAGACTCAAAGCCGTCGAAGAGATGAGTTTACTAGAACTTGAAGAGTATGCAACACGTTGTTCAACATGTGGTAATTGGGTCTTAAAAGATGATCCTATCGCCAATGAAACATATATGAAAATCTCTACTAAATGGGCAGAATCATTTAATCAATCTCTGTTACAGAATCCTTAAATATTAATCGACTTCTTTCAAGCGTTAGGAAAGAAGTTTATTATTTAATATTTTAAAATTAATCGTTTTTTCACTTTTTTATACTCTTTTTAACTACAATCGCCTTCGTTATTGCCTTTTATAATATCTTCTATTTTCTCATCATTAATATTTTTATACGCTCACAATAAGGAATCGTATGCCATATATGCAGTGAAAAAGTATGTAAAAATATGAAATCATGGTGTTTTCAAAAAAAATCTTACCGCGAGAAATACCTATCGAATACTCTCTATTTTATGGGCTGAGGGATACAATCAAAAGATAGGAAAATTTGGATAATCCCAAATTTTCCTTCTTTTAAAAAAATTAATGAAGTTCGCTGTTAAGCTTTATCTCGCGTTTACTACGTGTTGCTACGATCATACCATTGACACTATTTTGTCGGAAATGAATACCATCAAGCCCAGCTAACTCTAAGCCTTTAAAGAACACGATCTCTTCTTTGCCTGCTTTTTTGAGTTTTGCTTTTGGATTAGCTTCAATAATCTTAGCAAGCTCTACGCCACTAACTCCAATTTTTGTGCCTTCTAAAATTGCAATGCCCGCATCAACAATACACCCATTACCAACAGGAATACCTGTAACGGAGTTAGCCCCAAGCAATGTGTTTTCACCAATGCTTACAGGATTGCCGTTCGTTCCACTCAGAACGCCTAAGATACTGGCACCCCCTCCTACATCACTGCCTTTGCCAACAACAACTGAAGAACTTATACGTCCTTCGACCATAACAGCGCCTGTGGTACCTGCATTAAAGTTTACATAGCTTGCACCTGGCATAATGGTTGTTCCAGCATGAAGCTGTGCGCCCATTCTAACTTTACTGCTATCTAAAATACGTGTGTTGTTTGCAGGAATAATGTGAGCTAGGAAACGTGGGAATTTATCAACCGATTCGATAAGTGGATACTCACCCAAAAGTTTCATCTCTACTTCATGCATTCTTAGCCAATCAAGCTCAATCGGTTGACCTAGTGACCATGCTACGTTTTCGAGAACACCAAACGCGCCTGAAAGATTCAAAGAACGAATGGGAGCTTTACCCGTAGAAAGCGCATAAAGCTTCAAATAAACCGCTTCGGGGCTAAGAGGTGCATCATCTTCAAATAAAAACACAATACGATAATCTTTTTTGAGTTTTTCCGTTTGAGCGATCCAGTCAAGTGTTTTAATCACTTGGACATTTTTATGCGCTTCACCAATGGCTTGGTTAAGGTATGGCGTATAAGCATTCATTGCATTTTTAACAAATTTCTTTTTAACATCATAGACAAATTCACTGCTTGAAAAATCTACATCAACACCACTTTCTTGCAATGCTGCAATCATAATAGCAGCACTCCCAAAGTTCTCATTCCAGTTTATGACAGGAAACGTTGCTTGTAAAATCTTTTCAGGGCTGAGTTGACCACGATCTACTCTTGCGATACCAAAACCAATTGGCTTTTTATACCCCTCTTGTGATTCAATCTCTTTGACTAATGCTTTAAAATCTGCCTCATCAATCGTGACACGTAACGCCATATCTTCTCCTTTAATTCTTACTTTTTAGCACTTGAACACGCACTTGGTGCACCGTTAACACCCATTGTTGGTTGGATGGCTTCGTTACTCACCCCACCCTCTTCGTTTACTTTTTCAATAGCTTCCCAAAGTTTACGCGCAGATTCTTGGTAACGTTTAGCGGTTTCACTGGTTGGATGGAAGAAGGTTACTGGTTTTCCAGCATCGCCACCTTCTCTTACAGCAGGCTCAATAGGAATCTCGCCAATTACGATGGTTTCAAATTTTTCTGCCAACGGTTTGGTCGTTCCTTTTCCAAAGATATCATACTCTTTATTTGTCTCAGGGCAGATAAAACCACTCATGTTTTCCATAATTCCAGCAATAGGAATGTGGAGTTTTTGGAACATATCAAGACTTCGCTCGGTATCATCAAGGGCAACTTGTTGAGGCGTTGTGACACAGATACCTGCGGTTACTGGAACACTTTGAGCCAGTGTTAATTGCGCATCACCTGTTCCTGGAGGCATGTCAATGAAAAGAACATCCAAATCACTCCATAAAATATCACGTAAGAGTTGCTCAATGGCTTTCATAACCATGGCACCTCTCCAAATGAGCGATTGACCATTTTCCATTAAAGAACCCATGCTCATCATCTCAACACCATACGCTACAATTGGTTTTACTTTTTGTCCAACAATTTCAGGGTGCGTATCGACCACGCCCATCATACGAGGCACATTTGGACCATAAATGTCCGCATCGAGTAACCCTACTTTTTTGCCTTGACTAGCAAGAGCAATAGCTAAGTTAACGGTTGTCGTTGTTTTACCAACACCGCCTTTTCCTGAGCTTACCATGACAAAATTTTTGATGTGTGGAGCCATATTTTTGCCAGATTGTGAGTTACTTTTCTCTGCTGGAGCCTTCGGTTGCTTTACAACAACATCTACACGACCTGCACCAATAGCTTTAATAGCTTTTTCAATAGAACCTTTTAATTCGTCAGCGACCTCTTTACTTGAAGAGACGATTTCTGCTTCTATATAAACATTATTATCTGAAATATCGATATTTTTGACAAAACCAAATGTCACAATATCTTTCTCAAAACCTGGGTATTTTACGCCACCTAATGCGCTTAAAACTGCGTCTTTATTTAACATTTTTTCGACCTTTATGCTTAAGTGATGGCGGAATTTAACACAAAAAAGATAAAAAAAAGCTTTCAAAATGTATAATATTGTAACACTTCAGAAAAAAGGACAAAGTTTGCCCGATTTAGCACTTGTGATGTTAGGCGCAGGTAGTTCTTCAAGGTTTAACCAACGTGTTAAAAAGCAGTGGTTGCGTATTGATGAGACTCCCTTATGGCTTTTGGCTACCCAAAATCTTCAACAGCTTTTTCCTTTTAAGCAAATCATTGTGACGACAACACCTGATGAACATTTTTATGCGAGCAAGTTTAGCGATACAATAACCTTTGTAGAAGGCGGTTCGACCAGACAAGAGTCTTTAGCCAATGCGCTTATGCATGTAAAGACACCTTACGTCTTAGTCAGTGACATCGCACGTCCTTGTATCGATCAAGCAATGCTTGTGCGCATCGTCTCTGAGATGGAAAATGCGGATATTGTTGTGCCCTATCTACCAGTCGTGGACACCGTTGTTTATGAAGAAAACACCATCAACCGTGATCATGTCAAATTGATTCAAACACCACAACTTTCATGTACCGAAATGTTAAGAGGCGCACTGCAAACCCAAACGCTTTATACGGACGATAGCAGTGCCATTAAAGCCATGGGTGGAAAAGTCGCTTACGTGCTTGGAAACCCAGAGGCTAAAAAGCTTACCTGTAAAGAAGATATTGCAACTATTCCATGCCTTAAAGCACCTTCTTCTACCACATTTGTAGGGCAAGGCTTTGACGTACATGCATTCGAAGAGGGTAAAGTCATGATGCTAGGAGGTGTGGAAGTTCACCCCACAACAGGCTTTAAAGCCCACTCCGATGGCGATGTGGCGATTCACGCTCTCATCGACGCTCTTTTAGGCGCTTCTGGAGCGGGAGACATTGGAGAACTTTTCCCTGACAATGACATGCGTTATAAAAATATTGATTCAAAACAACTGCTCAAGGAGGTATGTTCTTTTTTAGCGAAGGTAGGATTTGAGATCGTTCATTGCGATCTTACAGTTATGGCAGAGTTTCCGCGCCTAAGCGCATTTAAGGACAAGATGAGATTCGCCCTTGCCGATATTATGGCACTTTCTCCGATCCATGTGAATGTAAAAGCAACCACAACGGAAAAACTGGGATTTGTTGGGCGAAGCGAAGGTGTTGCAGTCAGTGCAACGGCCACATTAAAATATTATGATTGGACGAATGTATGAAGATTTTAATCGTTGAAAACGAGATTTATCTCGCTCAAAGTATCGCCTCTAAGTTAATGGAAATTGGACATTTATGTGAGATTGCTACCAGTATTAAAGATGCACTTAAAGATGAAAAATACGATGCCATCTTGCTCTCAACCAATATCTCAGGACAAAATTTCTACCCCGTCATCGAAAAACACCGCTCTTCAATCATTATTTTAATGATCTCATATATTAGTAACGATACCGTCACCAACCCAATTAAAGCAGGAGCAAGTGATTATATTCAAAAACCCTTCATGATTGAAGAATTGATACGTAAACTTCAACATTTAAGCGACTTTAGAAACCTTAAAAAAGAGAATGAAACCTATAAAGAGTATGTTAAAAATCTTTTTAGTAGTGCAAACTTAGAACCCCTTGATAAAAAAATAAAATTTCCTATTGTCATTAAAACCAATTTTCAAAAACATGCTGATGCACTTGTTTTTAACTATGCTAGCTCACTCAATGAAACATTTACCTTTATCTCCCTCACCCAAACCAATGCCTTTGAAAAAATTGCACGTGCAGGAAGTGAGGAATTACTCTACATTATTGACCTTCAAAACCTTAAAAAAAGCGAAAAACTTAAAGTCTACAACATCATAGAAGGCAAACGTGCTATTATTTGTAGCACTGACCCTAATGAAGAGAGTGACTTTACAAAAATAGAAATTAACACCGACAGTAAGATTTTAGACCAAGGTGATATTTTGTGTATTGATGATTATGTTAAATATGTCATCTTCAATTTTCAAAATAAATTCCCAGATACAGAACTCTCAAAAAAATTAGGCATATCGCGCAAAAGTCTATGGGAAAAAAGGAAGAAATATGGAATCAACAAGAAAAAATAACCGTCAACTTTTTTTAGATAAAGAATTCTTAGCAACACTTGGACTTGCCAAAGAGGGCATTTTGTATCCTGTCGACAAGCTGATGACCCGAGCTGAGGCTAAAGAGGTTGAAGAGAGTGGCTACTACAAAGGTAAACCTTTTCCATTCCCTTTCATTATTGCTCCAGCAGGCGAAAAGAACAAAGAAGTCTTGACGACTGCTTATCAAGGTGAACCTCTTGATTTTGTCGTTGATAGTAAAATACGAGGAACCATCATCGTTGATGAAGTCTTTGAAGTGGATAAGAAAAAGCGTATTGAACAAATTTTTGGAACGTATGATATCTCCAATCCTGAAACACAGACATTTCTTAAACGGCTTGGTGATATCGCAGTATGTGGTGAATATGAACTCCATTTTGATGACATCAAAAATGTGAAAAACAAAATTGCTGATGCCAAAATACAACTGGGTGCCAAAAATGTCGCTGCTATGATGATGAATGCAAAACCTTTTCACAGAGCGCATGAAAGAGTCATTCGTATTACACTTGAAAAGTGCGATATGCTCGTTATCTTCTTACTGAAGCCTTACAAACAAGACTTGCTTTCGTATGAGCTTCGTTTAAAAGCTTTGCAGTATTTTGTCGATAACTACCTCCCTAAAAACCGTGTCGTTATTGTTCCTTTTGAAAATACCTATCTTTTTTCCAGCTACAAAAACGCTATCCTTGATGCCATTTGTGCGTCTAACTTTGGATGCAATAAGCTTGTTTTAGGACAGCATCACAGTGGTATCGGTGCATACTACGATCAAAATGAGATGAAATCTATTTTGGATCATTATGAAGATTTGGACATCGATATTGAGATTATTACGGAATTTGTCTACTGCAACGAATGTAAAACGCTTGTGAGTACCAATACCTGCCCACATGGTGGGCATCATCATATCAAGTACCACGCAGAATCATTGCTGGAAATTTTAAAAGCAGGTATGTTGCCACCTGCTATCTTTATGCGTAAAGATATTTCAGCACTGCTTTTAAGTGAGCTTTTTAAACATCGATTTGACAATATCGGGAAAATTTATGACGCGATGTTCCCCAACAGTGGCTTGTTAGAAAGTCACGATGAACGCGATTTTTACCTTGAACTGATGCGTTTACATCAGACAACTTCACTTACTTAGGATATTTATGCCAAATGCTTTTTTAACTTTTTTATATTCAGGACTCGCACCAAAAGCTCCAGGAACAGCAGGTTCACTGCTTGCTGTTATCCTTGGTGCTTTGATTATTCAATACATTTCTATGGAAACATTGGTACTTTTAACCATTCTGTTTACATTGATGGGCGTTAAACAGATCAACGCATATGAAGCAAGCAGTGGTAACCATGATGACAGCCGTATTGTCATTGACGAAGTAGTTGGTGTGTGGATTGCGCTTATTTTAAGCTCAGGAACACTGCAACAGATTTTCTTTAGTTTTGTATTTTTCCGTATTTTTGACATATGGAAACCTTCATTGATTGGAAAAATTGACCGAAATGTTAAGGGCGGTTGGGGTGTGATGGGTGATGATATGCTAGCAGGACTCCTTGCAGGCATCTGCAGCGCAGGAACTTTTCAGCTTTTTGAATACGTCAAAAGTACTCTCTTAAACTAAAATATTACTTTTCCGTAATACCATAGCCATAAGCGTGATGCAACTATACTTTGAACAGATTTTCTAGGATAAGGATAAACTATGCAACACCTCTTCAAACTGCTTATGGCTATGACTCTTCTTTTCTCCTTTGCAGAAGCAAAAGAGTTTGTTATCGACAACACGCACTCCAATGTAGGCTTTTCTGTCAAACACATGATGATTTCTAATGTTAAAGGTAATTTTAATGCCTATAATGCAGAGATTGATTATGATGCGGCGAAAAAAACATTCAATAAATTGAGTGCAAAAATTGAAGCATCTTCCGTAGATACGGGTATTGCTAAGCGTGATGAGCATTTACGTAGCGGTGATTTTTTTGATGTGGAAAAATTCAAAACCATTGACTTTGTTATGACTTCGATGAAAGATGATAAAGTGTATGGCAAACTAACCATTCATGGCATTACCAAAGATGTTATTTTGGAAAGTACCATTCATGGTGTTGTTAAAGATTTTCAAGGACATCAACGTGTAGGCTTTACCCTAGAAGGTAAACTAAACCGTAAAGATTTTGGACTAACATGGAATAAAATCTTAGAAGGTGGCGGACTAACGGTAGGCGATACCATCAACATTGCGATCGAAGTCGAAGCAATCGAATTATAAGTTATAAGCGTTTAAATCCGTCGCGTTCAAAAGGCTGGGAGAAGAGTAGAAAATGCTCTTTTTCCCCTTCACTCACCTCTATCATCCACATCACTCCATCACTTTCAAATTCTCTTTTGACCACCGTTACCACATGTGTTGTTGTGTAATGCTCAAAACGTGGTACGAGAGAATATTCTGTTTTAAATGTAAGCATTTCTTTAAAGACAAAAGGGATGAGTTTTGCATGGGCAATAACCTCTTTGGCACTGCTACCATACGCCCGAACCAGTCCACCCGTCCCTAATTTAATACCTCCAAAATACCGTACGATGAGAAGTCCTGTATTTACCAGTTCCACACCCCGCATGACATTAAGCACGGGCGGACCAGAAGTACCTTTTGGCTCACCATCGTCGCTGTTGTTTTCTACCACTTGACGGTATTCGTTAAAAAAACGTTTTGCCCAAACAATATGCGCCGCTTTAGGATGTTCATTTTTGAGTTTTATATGTAACGATTCAAAATCACTTATCGGGCAAAGGTACGCCAAAAATGTCGATTTTTTTTCTTCAACCTCTGCGGTATAAATCTGCTCAATCGTCTGCATTAAACGCGTTCTATGACCACACGAATATCAGAAGGTTTTGCATGGTATGGCGAAGATGTGACAATAAAATCGACCCCTGTTTTAGCATACGCAACGATGTTATGCTCCCCAATGCCTCCTGTTGCGGAAAGAAGCAAATGAGGAAACTCCTCTTTAAGTGCCACACAACGCTCTAGTGTTTCAAAGTTCATTTTTTCACATTGCAGTATTTGTGTGCCAAGTCTTGCAAAATAATGTGCCTCTTTAAAACTATCCACTTCTACAACAATCTTTTTTTCCAAATACTTCTGTTTCATTTTGGCAAATTGTACTTCAAATGCCGCGTCACTCTCAAAAAATACACGGTGTTGTTTAAAGACTAAAACAGAGTCATAAAGCCCTAAACGATGATGTGCGCCTCCCCCTGCATAAACTGCTTTAAGCGCTAGCTCTTTGGTTCGAGGAAAAATTTTACGTGTGGTTAAAAGCTCTATTTTAGGATTAATCTCGCGTGCAAGGGTTAGCATCGTATTCGTTTTGGTAGCAATACCACTTAAAAATTCAAGAATATTTTGGCTTACTTTCCATGCTTTATGGGCTGCGTCAGCTCTACCATAAGCCTCTAAGATAAGCTCACCTGCTTCAAGTCGATCGCCACACTCTTTATAAGCATGTGTTTCAAGTCCTAGCTTTTGACACATCTCTTTGACAAACTCTACACCGCAAAGAACAATAGGCTCTTTGGTAGCAAATGAAATCTTGGCTTTTTTAGACCCAATATCCAATCCCACCGTGGTCATGTCGATTAAACCGACATCCTCACGTATCATATCCATCATATGAACACCTTTTTATTTTAAAATATTGTAACAAAAATAAACTAAAGTAAATTTTTCTCTTTTTGAAAAAAATGCAATGCCATAAAAACAGCCAAAGAGATGACAATCAAAATAGCACATAAAAGTAGAGCCAAACGGTACTCGCCATCAAAAACGGCATTGTAGATGGCAAGAGAAATGGTATCTGTTTTACCAACAATATTTCCGCCCAGCATCAGGCTAATGCCCACTTCACCTAAAGCTCGTGCTGATGCAATGAGTAAAGCAGCAACCACACTTTTTTTAATACAAGGCAAAACAATAAATAGAAATGTATAAAACCTACTTCTGCCACTCATATACGCCGCCTCTTTAATGGCTTTTGGGAAAAGCTCAATGGCAGACTGTAAAGGCTTTACCATCAAAGGAAGAGCGGCTACAAAACCCGCTAGCACAAGCCCTTTAAAATCAAAGATAAACCGTATGCCCATCGCATTAAAATAACTCCCAATCCAACCATGTTTGCCTAACAGAAGCAAAAGTAAAAAACCAATGGCAATAGGAGGGAAAATAAGAGGTAGTGTCACCAGCGTTTCCAAAAGCCACTTAAAACGAAGTTTTTCGAAGGAGAGAAGGTACGCCAAGGGGATGCCCAATAAGACTAAAAGCAGTGCTACCACACTTATGGTTTTCAGGCTTAGCACCAGCGGATGCCAAACCTGAACCATCTCAAAGCCCATATTTGACAAATATTTCCTTAGCTTTGGGGGTATTCAAAAAAGTAATAAATTCTTGACATGCTTTGTCTGCTTCACATGTTGCTAAACTTCCCGCTACAATCTCGATTTTAGTATAGTATTCTTGTGGAATTTCAATGTATCCACCTATCTTTTCACCGCTATCGAGTGCTGAAGTGAGATTCATAATGCCAACATCAACCTCATGCGTGCTCACATAAGAATTTACTTGGGGTACCGTAGCGACGAACATCAATTTTTCTTTGACACTGTCGTAAAGCTTAGCATTGTGTAAAAATTCTATGCCCGCATCGCCGTATATGGCTTTTTTAGCTTCAGGCATTGCAATGGATTTAATTGTGTCATTTTTTAAATCTTCCACGCTATGCAAAGTCACACCTTTAGCATAGGCAATCACAGCTTTTCCAAGCCCTAGTGTCTGATAATGACGAAAGGAAAGCTCATTTTGCTTTTCTAAGAATTTTTGATCGGCAATCACTAAAGAAATTTCCATTTGCTTAGCATGCGCAAAAATTTGCGCCATATTGCCATACATTGCATCCACATTGGCATGATTTTCGGCATACGCTTTGAGTACCTCTTGCATGGGTTTTTTATACCCTGCGCCTACAGCAATTTTAAGATCGTCTGCAAAAGTGTTGCTTAAAAGAACAAAAATAACGAACAAAAATACGTTTTTCACCTTCTCTCCTTACGTTAGCCTTTGAATCATAGGTGCAAAAGCTTTTGTTCCTATACTCACCACATCGCCTACCTGCAAATCTTTTGCTTCGCTCTCATCCAGAACTACTTCTACAATTTGTTGTCCAATAGCGACAATAGCAATAAAAATAACATCCACTTTAACAATGTCTAAAAGTTCACCCTCAAAAGAAAATTTTTGGCTTCCTTGTGTGCGAAGAAGCACACTTTTGGCATCACCATCTTGCAGCACTTTTCCTTGGGAAAGCACTACTACACGGGAACTGAGACGGTAAATTTCACTGGGATCATGACTCACCATCATTGTTGTCGTGCCAAATTTTTTGTGCAAAGTTAATATTTCATGTTGCAGTTTATTGCGCATAAGCGGATCAAGCGCAGAGAGTGGTTCATCCATCAAAAGAAGTTTGGGGCGATTCATCATTGCTCGGCACAAACTCACTCTTTGTTTTTGACCACCCGACAACGTAGCAGGTTTACGACTTGATAACTCAAGAAGTTCCGTCAAATCCAAAAGTTGCTTGGCAAGCTCTTTGTCTTTGCGGACAAACAGTAGATTATCTAAAACACTCATGTTAGGGAAAAGTGCGTAGTCTTGAAAAACAAAGCCGATGCCTCGTTGTTGCGGTGCAAGAGAATGCGTTTCATCTAACCACACCTCATCATCAACTTTTATCGCTCCTTTGGCACTCTCAAGTCCTGCAAGAATGCGAAGCAGTGTCGTTTTACCACTGCCGCTTTGCCCCGAAAGTGCCACAAAGCTTTGAGAACTTATGTCAAGATTAATGGACAAATCCATTTTGCCCAGTGACCCTAAAAGCTCTTTAGAGACGTCGATTTTTATCATGAAAGTCCTCCCAAATGGTGATTCTGTTTACGATTAAAAATATACACCAAAAGAAGAACCAAAAAACTAATCAAAACCATAATGCCACTGTAAATATGAGCGCTGGTATAATCCATAATTTCAACCAATTCATACACAGCAATAGAAGCGGTTTTCGTTTGACTCGGAATACTTCCACCCACCATCAAAACAACACCAAATTCGCCCACTGTATGAGCAAATGTAATCACAATTGCGGTCATTAAAGAAGGCTTTATATTTGGAAGCGCTACGCACAAAAGTGTTTTAAGCTTACTTTTACCCGCAATATAAGAAGCCTCCAGCATATTCTTAGGCAATGCCTCAAAACCACCTTGCAAGGGCTGAACCATAAAAGGAAGGGAATAAAAACAACTCGCTATAACAAGACCTGTGAAGTTAAAAACCAATTTTATCCCAAAAACATCTTGAAAAAAACGTCCGAGGGGAGAGTGAAATGAGAGGGAATAAAGAATGTAAAAACCTAAAACAGAAGGAGGCAAAACAATCGGCAGTGCTGTAATGGCTTCAAAAATAGGTTTAAACCGAGACTTACTTTGCGATAAATTCCATGCTAAAAATAAAGAAACAATGAAGAGAATCGCGGTGGTAATGGATGCCAATTTAAACGAGATCAAAAAAGGAGTGAATTCCAATGCCATCAACTTTTCAAGCATCATTGACCTCCAAGACAAAAAGCTCACTTGCTTTCATCAGTAAGGTCACATCATCACCGCTTTGTAGATTCATCCGTTCGCAAGAAGAGCGTGTAATAAAGCTTTGCATCTCATTTTCGTTGACGTGTAAGAGAATACTGCTGAGTAATTTTCCGTTTTCAATACTTTTAATAGTCGCTTGAAGCTGATTAGAATAGCTCAATTCTCCGCTCATATTTTTTGCAATTGCTACATGGGAAGGCTTGATGCCAAGAGTTACATGAGCGTTTATATGTAACCCTTTGGGTAAATCAAGTCCCATCATTTTAAGCTTACTTCCTGCACACTCAAAAGAGATGATGTGCAGGTTCTGCTCGCCTTCAATCTGTGTCACAATGGCACTGAGTCTATTCATTGACTAAATATCCATAGTTTTTAAAGACCGCTTTGGCTTTAGCACTTAAGACAAAATCATAAAACGCTTTGGCTTCAGCATTGTTCTCTGCTTGTTTTAAAAGAACGATACCTTGAGCAATGGGTGTATACAATTTTGGATCAACATCTACCCATTGAACACCTTTTTTATACTCTTTCATTTTGTCACTGTAAAAAGCAGATGCATTTACAAAACCAACATCAGCCGCCGTAAGAGAAAACTGTAACGCTTGACCAATACTGTCACCTTGAACCAATTTTGGCTCCACTTTTTCAAAGAGTTTTGCATTTTTAAATGCCTCAATACTCGCAGTTCCATACGGCGCTGTTTTAGGATTTGCGATCGCTACTTTTTCTACTTTTGGATCATCCAGTACCGCAATACCTTTGCTTAAATCAAGACCTTTAACACTGACCATTGCTAAAGCGCCACTTGCGTATACAACGGGTTTTGTTATTGCAATTTTTTCAGCATAAAGATTCTCAGGAAAGCCCATATCAGCACTTAAAAAAAGATCGAAGGGTGCGCCACTTTTGATTTGTGTCGTAAATTTACCACTGGCACCTAAAACGGTGTTGACTTTAGTATTAGGGTTTGTTTTGGCAAACTCAGTTTTAAAGACTTCGATGACATCGCTAAGATTTGCGGCAACCGCAACACTGATCTCTCCTGCAACTAAAGATACTGATAACACCGCACTCACTAATAATAATTTTAACATAACGACTCCTTTAGATTATTTTCCGATTAAGATACTACTGGATTTAATGATGGCACAAACACGCGAACCAATTCCAAGCCCTAAAGCTCTTACCGATTCAGCGGTAATAGTAGAAACCACAACGTCATTTTGTCCGATATCAACACTGACCTGAGCATTGACTTCGCCAAGTTTAATGTCCGTTACCATGCCTACGAGTTTATTGCGTGCACTGGTTGCAATACTGAGCTCATTTGAGATAAGAACAGAAGACGCTTTGATGATACCCACCACTTCATCGCCAATTTCAAGACCCAATTCTTCAACCGCACTGTTCGTGATCGTAGAGACTAAAATAACACCACTTTTAAGCACAATATGCACTTCTGCATTGACTTTTGCCTGTTTGATCTCGCCGACTTTTCCCATCAGCTGATTACGTGCACTGATTTGCATAGCAATCCTTTGTATGTGTTTTAAACTGTTCATTTCAAAATCACCCATTGTCGAAAGACGATTTAAAAACCTCTCATACTCTTTTTTTAAAACGCTATAGTTGGCAACAACTTCACATCCAAGAAGCGTAAGCGTTGTCCCCCCTCCTCCACTACCACCTGTAACACGCACAACCAGAGGGTTATGGGAGAGATTATTCATCGTGTCAACCGCTTCCCATGCCGCTTTGTAACTAAGGCCTACGCGCTTAGCCGCACTGCTAATTGAGCCTGTTTCAGCAATCGCTTCGAGAAGTCTAATGCGCTTTTCCAAAAGAGCGGGCTTGTCAAAACTCATTACCCCAGAGGCAATCCCTTCCATATAAGTTCCTTATGTATAAAAAGTATATAACGGTAGACCTGCATTAAATATTTTGAGCATTATAACGTTATTACCTTAACTGTTATAACGCTTTATGTTTAATTTTTCATCTTTTGAACCAAAGTGGCTATTTTAGCCATTTTCAAAGGGAGTTTTTAAGAAACTTTTACTAAAATGAAAAAAACAAATTCTTAAAAAAGAGCAGCATGACACAAAAAATTTTATCGCTTATCTGCGGCGCATGTATTATTTCAACTTCACTTAGCGCAGCTTATCTTGACAAAGAGACTGCGGATCGTATTAAACGTAACACCGATTCTATCATTGCAAAAGACTTAACAACCAAACAACTGATATTTGCCAAAGATGAGCAAAAAATCAACCAACCTGCAAGTTTAACAAAGATTATGACAGCAATGTTGGCGATTGAGAGTGGCCGAATGAATGAGGTAGTAACGATTACCCGTGAAATGATCCAAGTCGAACCTACCAAAGCGGGTCTTAGAGTAGGTGAAAAATTTTACTTACGTGATCTTGTCAAAGCAGCGATGGTCATGTCAGCGAACGATGCGGCTATGAGTATAGGTGTATTTTTGGGTGATGGCGATGTCGATAAATTTGTAGGAATGATGAACAGAAAAGCAAAAGCAATTGGGATGAGAAATACAAACTTTACCAATCCGTGTGGCTTTGACAGTAGCAATTTTGGCAATCATTACTCTACAGCACTTGATCTTTTAAACCTCAGTGAATATGCTATCAAAAACAGTGCTTTCAACGATATGGCAAAACTAAAACGTCATGATTTTAAAGCTATCAATACCAAAAGAGGCTATGCCGCTTACACACACAATAAACTTCTTAACAACTATAAATACGCAGTAGGAATTAAAACAGGTTACACGCAAAAAGCGGGTCCATGTCTGATTGCGAGAGCCAAAAAAGACGATAAAGATATCCTTGTAGTAATGCTCAACTCTGAACACAGATGGAACGACATTAAAACCATTTTTGAAGATGTTTTGCCGGATATAACAGAAACAAGAACGGCTAAAAAAGTCATTGCCCCTTCTAAAAACAGCAAGAAAACAGCCTCTACCAAGAAAAAAGCACATAAAATAGCTTAAGGCTTGTCTTTTGACAAGCCTTTTAGTCTTCTTCTATTTTGAAAAACCCTTTGCCCTCTCATACGATGCTTCCATCGCTTTGATGAAACTGTCTCGCACGCCACCTTCTTCAAGTTTTGCATAGCCTGCAGCAGTTGTGCCAGCAGGAGACATCACTTTGTCTTTTAAAATAGCAGGATGCTCACTTTTAAGCACTTCACCAACCCCTTCAAACAGTGTCGCTATGTATTGATAGGTGATGTCACGTTTCATACCAAGATTGACGGCACCATCACTGAGGGCTTCAGCCACAAGCGCTATCCACGCAGGAGCAGAGCCTGAAAGTCCTGTTGCTATGTCAAGTTCTTTTTCACTCTCTAACCAAAAACAACGTCCTATTGAGCTTAATATATCTATTGCTTCATCTTTAAGCGCAACATCTCCGCACAATGAAGTTGCAGATTTGCGTACAAGCGCTGCCATATTCGGCATGGAGCGAATGTAATGTTTTGCCATGATACCCGATTTTAGTTTTTCTAAATTGACACCTGCCATGATGGAAATAACACCCTCTGCAATACCTTTGGTGTGAAGGGTTCCAAAGGATTGAGGTTTAATCGCAAGGATAACAATATACCCTTCCAACGAAGGAATCTCCCCCACAATATTAATGCTTGGATAGAGATCTTGTAACTCTTTTGCTCTTGGAGGATACGCTTCGACAACCGTAATATCTTTTTCATGTAAACCTTGAAGCATCGCTCCACCCATATTGCCAGCACCAATTAAAAGTAATTTCATTGATATTCCTATGCTAATTTTGAAGAATTATAGCGCATTATTTAGACGCTACTGATAGCGCAGTGCTTCAATAGGCTCTAAATTTGCCGCTTTTCGTGCTGGGTAAAACCCAAAGAAGACACCCACCCCTGTTGCGACCAAGAAAGAGATGATGATGGAATTTTGCGTAATGACCACATTAATAGGAAAGAAATGCGCTACCACATAAGCTCCTCCAACACCTACACACACACCAATAAAACAGCCAATGATGGAAATCATCAATGCTTCAAGTAGAAATTGCAACAAAATGTTATTTTGTTTCGCCCCTATGGCAATGCGAATACCAATCTCACGTGTACGCTCTGTGACTGAAACCAGCATTATGTTCATAATACCAATACCTCCAACCAACAAAGAGATAGAAGCAATGGCGGCAAGCATGAGCGACATCGCTTTGGTTGTCTCTTCGGCTGTATTGGCAAGGGCTGTAAGGTTACGAATCGTAAAGTCATCTTCGACACTATCGCGTAGTTTATGGCGCTGTCTTAAAAGTTGTGTCATCTCTTTTTCTGCTTTATCCATGGTTGATTCAGAGACACCTTGCACCATAATGAAACGTACAGAGCCTTTAAATTGGCTTCCAAAAAGTTTTGTTTGTGCCGTGGTAATCGGAACCATTGCCGTGTCATCCTGATCTCTACCATCTAAACTTTGCCCTTTTTTAACAAGAACACCCACGACGATGTAAGGACTGTTTTTAATCCGAATGGTCTTACCCACGGGGTCTTCATCACCAAAAAGGTTTTGAGCAACCGTTTTACCCAACACAACGACGCGGGTTGCACCTCTCACATCTGAGTCCATAAAAGGGTAACCACTCTCAAGGTTCCAATCACGTACCTGAAAAAAAGAAGGTGTCGTACCAGTCACTTGTGTGTTCCAGTTGGCAGACTGATAGACCATTTGAGCAGTGCCAGAAGAGACAGGCGCTGTGGCGGCAATGCTATCGATCTCTTCCATAGCATTCGCATCACCAATCGTCAACGTCTGCACTGCACCACTACCAATACGCACACCACCCGATGTCATTGAACCTGCTAAAACAATGAAAAGGTTACTCCCCATCGAGGCAATCGACTCTTTGACTTTGGCTTGTGTACCTGCGCCAATAGAGGACATCAAGATAACAGCGCCAACACCAATCACCATGCCAAGCATCGTTAAAAACGTACGAAGCCTATTAGCTCCCATCGCACTCCACGCTTCCGCAAGCATTATAAATGTCATTGTACCCTCTCCATCATACGCTCTGTGGGTCCATCGTGTTGAATTTTGCCATCCACAAAATTTACCAACCGCTTTGCATACGCTGCAATGTCAGGCTCATGCGTAACCAAAACAATCGTAATACCCTCTTTTTCATTGAGTTCACTGAACAGCTGCATGATCTCTTGACTTGTTTTGGTATCAAGATTACCCGTTGGTTCATCGGCTAAAATAAGCTTAGGCTTATTGACAAGAGCTCTTGCAATTGCAACACGTTGTTGTTGACCTCCCGAAATATGAGTAGGAAGATACGTTCCAAACGCTTCAAGTCCAACACTTTTAAGAATTTGTTTTGCTCTTTCTTTGCGCTCATGTGAATCCACACCTGCATACACCAAAGGCAACGCAACATTATCTATCAAGCTTTTACGTGGTAATAAATTGAAGCCTTGAAACACAAAACCAATAATGTTATTACGAAGTGTTGCGAGATCATTTTTACTTAAAGCCGTTGTATTGTTGCTGTTGAGAAGATACTCTCCCGAAGTCGCTTTATCCAAACAGCCAAGAATATTCATAAAGGTCGATTTTCCTGAGCCAGAGGGTCCCATAATTGCGACAAACTCACCACTTGTAATCGTAATATCAACACCTTTAAGCACACACACTTCACCTGCAGCGGTGTAATAATTTTTTGTTAAGTGTGAGATTTTAATGACTTCGTTCATTAAAATGGTCTTCCCATTGGTGCTCCTGCACTGGCTTTTGCACTGGCTTTCGTCTCTTCAAGAATGACTTTATCGCCAGCTTTGAGTGTATCGCTTGTAATCTCCGTTAAACGGTTATCGGTAATGCCTGTCGTAACTTTAATCGCTTTGGGAATTCCATTTTCAAACACATAGACTACACCTGAGTTAGGATCTTTTTTCTCTTTTCGAGCTTTCATGCCCCCTTGCTTTTGAACATCTACGGCTTCTTTGGGAGTGGTGTCAGTTGGTTTATAACGCAGTGCCGCATTGGGGACAACCAAAATATTTTTCTTCTCAGCAATAATCACATTGACATACGCTGTCATTCCTGGTGCTAAAATTTCATCGGGGTTTTGAAGGGTAACAACGACATCGTAAGTAACGACATTAGAAACGGTGGTCGCATTGAGTCTGACTTGCTTCACAACGCCCGTAAATGTAACGCTAGGAAATGCATCAACCGCAAACGTGACATTTTGCCCTACTTTGATGCGACCGATATCTGCTTCTGCAAAGTTTGAGTCAATTTGCATTTCACGAAGGTCTTGTGCAATTTTAAAAAGAATAGGTGCTTGTAAACTCGCCGCTACTGTTTGACCTACATCGATTTGTCTATCGACCACAACACCCGATACGGGGGAACGAATAATGGTATAGCCCTGATTGGTGCGATCTTTTTGAGACTGTGCACGCGCAAGATCTAATGCTGCACGAGCAGATTTGAGCGCTTGTACTGTTGCATCTAAGTCTTGTTTGGAAATGTACTCTTTTGAAAAAAGCTCACGCGATCTTTTTTCATTTGCAATAGCAAGCTCCAAAGAAGCCTCAGCACTCTTGACACTCGCGGCACTTTGCGCGGCTTGTGCATCTAAAAGAGCGGGGTCAAGTTCGGCTAGTATTTGCCCTTCTTTGACTCTATCGTTAAAATCAACATAAAGCTTGATAACCTTACCCGAAACTTGTGTACCCACCGTGACTAAGACCAAAGGGTTGAGTGTACCATTGGCAGCGACACTTTGAGTGATATCACCATTTTCAAGTGTGTGAAATTTGTATTTTGCTTCAAGCGGTGGTTTAGTGTAGAGTTCCCATGCTTTGTATCCACCAAAACCTACGGCTATGAGAATGAGAAGAATTGTAAATTTATGAAGCAGTATGTTTTTTAAAAAGCTCATGGTTGTCCTTTTATCGTTGAAAAATCAAGCGTTCCCATTGCTTTTGCAAGGCTCGCTTTGGTTATGTACCAAGTATAGAGTGACTGAATGTGTTGTTGTTTTGCACTGGCAAGCGCACTTTGAGCACTTAAAAGATCAAGTATGGTTCCCACACCTGCTTTATACCTGCCAAGGGAGAGATCGTACGAAGCTTGTGCACTTGCAACCAAATCTGCGCTGGCTCGTGTCGCTTGTGTTTCGCTTATCAAAGATTGATAGGTTTTATAAACTTCTAAACTTGCATCTTGAGAGAGTTTTTCATACTCTGCTTCATTGATTTTGAGCTGTTGCTCTGCGGCTTGAACTTTGTACTTGGTATTGAACCCTGTAAAAATCGGTATGCTTACATAAAGCCCAATACTGGATGTTCGCTGTGCAGTGTTATAAACCGTCTCAGTATGTCCAGACGTTGCGGAGAGCGAAAATGTAGGCATGTTATCTGCCTTAGCTGCCTTCACACCTGCTTCAGCTGCTTTGATCTTCGCACTTGCCGCCATCAAATCAGGTCGAAGCCTTTGTGCCTCTTCCATCAGTGCTCTTATGTTTTTTTCAAATATATCGCTGGGGATCTCTAGGTGTGGTGTTTGTAACTGCATCGTTGTATCAGGAATGAGCCCAAGGACATTGGCAAGTTCACCTTGCGCACTTTTAACACTACCTTCTGCTTGAATACGGTTGAGCATCGCTTGCGAGTACGCCGTTTGGGCTTGCAACGTGTCCGCAGGTGTCGCCGTTCCAACAGAGTAGCGTGTCTTAGCCGCATTGAGGCTTGCTAGTGCTGAGCGTTCTGCTTCCCTGCTTGCTTCCAGCGAAGCATTTGAGCCAAAAAGTGTGTAGTAGGCTTGAATAGCAGAGAGAAAAACACTTTGAATCGTCCCATTTTCAGAAAAAAGAGCGACATCCAAAAGTGCCTTTGCATTGTCATATGTTGCATCACGTTTACCAAAATCATACAGCAAATAGGAGAGTGTTACCCCGATATTTTCTTGATTTCCTGTTTTGATTTCGCTGCTTTCACTTTTGAGAACTGAACCTGTTGCGCTAAGCGTTGGAAGGTATGCCGACTGGCTCACCCCTACTTGTGCAGCTTGATAAAGCGATGTTTGCCATGCTATTTTGGTTTGGGGGTTATTACAAAGTGCCGCCATTACGACATCGGAAAGCCCCAATGCCTTAGTAATATCCGTTTTTGTGCATGTTACAAATGTCGCTTGCTGTTTTGGCAAAAGTGACTTTGTACCCAAAGGATCAAAATCTTCTGCCAAAAGCATACTTGCCATGCTAAAGAGCATATAACTTATAAGCCTCAAATGCATTGGAATCCTTACTCAGTAGTCTGATTGTTCTATTATTCTGCGTTAATATTAGCATTAATTTGTTAACACTTCTTTACATGTAACGTTTTGGTTTTCATTTGAGTGTATACTTATAATTGTAAAAAGAATTTTGCACAAGGAGTTCTTATGTCTTCTTTATTTTCTTTAGTTTCCATTTCGCTTCCCACCCCTTTTGTGAAACATGAAATAGAAACACTGCTGGATTGTTCACTCAAAAAAGGAATCGAGAAAGCATTTTATTACCAGTATCGCGATACATTTCTTGTCTATACCCAATTCAATGTCCTCACTTTCATCAATTGGGAAAAAGAAGCCATGCACCAAGCACTCATCAAACTGGGCATAAAAGATGCTTCGTTTTTAGAGCAGCGCTACATTTTTCAAGACTATCCCATTCTTATTGACCCACAGTTAGAGATTACGTGTAAAGTTAGCAATGAGCAGATTATTCTCAAAGAGCCTTTGCCACTTTATCTTATTATCATCGCTCTTGTCATTTCGCAAAGTGTTGGGTTAGAGAAATACGAGCAAGACTTGGATGTGCATTTTGAAAAAAGCCAACAACTGCTTGATTTGACGCAGAGTTACGCGCTACTCAAACGCTCCAAACTCATTGAATTTGCACGTAATTTAACGGCCATTCAACATGGCATGGTAAGTGATCTTTTTTTGTTAGATAAGCCAAATATTTTGTGGGACAATGAAGAAGCTGAGAAGCTTTACAATCACCTCTCTTCCATACTTGAACTCAAAGATCGCTTCGAGATTGTCGAGCATAAACTCACCAATCTCAAAGATGACATCAGCATGGCGCTGGATATGTTCAACCACAAACACAGCGAATTTTTAGAGTGGATCATCATAGGACTCATTGGATTTGAGATCGTGATGGGACTCATGAAGTTTTTTCAAAATTAAGATGAAGAAACTAACTTTTTAACAAGCTTTCGCACAAGAGGAGCGACAAATAAAATAGCAGGAAATGCAATGATGTACGCTCTCCAAAATGCTTGAAACCAACGGTGGAAAAACCCGTCTATCAATCCAACATTAATAAACGTAATAACAAAGGACATCAACATTGTCATAAACAATGACATAAAAAAGGCAAATACTATCAATTCATATTTCTTGGGAATCAAATTTTTTCTCCTAAAATTCTTATTTCACGTTGCGGGTATGGAATACTAATATTATTGACATGAAAAGCCGTGTAAAGGGCTAGATTAATCTCATACTGTGTCTTAAAAAAACTCTTTGTTGGAACCCAGTAGCGAAGTCCGATCTCAATAGAACTGTCACCAAACTTTGCAATGCCAACAACGGGTTTGTGCGTTTTTGAGACATCCTTACAACCAGACAATACCTCTTTAATCAGTGCGATTGCTTTAGCAGGTTCTTCCTCATACGCCACCCCAATACTAGACTCCACGACACGTACATCAAAAGAGTTGACTAAAACATCGCCAATCATCTTTTTATTGGGAATGGTGATAAGCTCTTCATCTTCATTGCGAAGCACCGTGTAGGAGAGTTTTATCTCTTCTACCACGCCGTAAAAACCGCTAATGGAAAGCGTATCACCGACTTTAAACGGACGAGAGATGATGAGAAGAACACCTGCGGCATAGTTGGAAACACTGCCTTGAAGCGCCAAACCAGCCGTCAAGGAAACCGCACCGATGGCGGCGACAAACGGAGCAATGGAAATGCCCACTTTACCAAGCGCTATCACAATCATAGCGGTAAACACAAGCATTTTTACGACACTTGCAACAAATTTAGAAAGTGTAATGTCAAAATGGTTGCGTTCAAATATACGCATTAATAGCGCATACGCATACTTTGCGGCAAACCACCCGATAATAACGATAATAAGCGCACCCAAAAGCTGAAAACTATAGTGGGTTAAAAACTCAATGGCAATGTTGTAAAACTTCTGAAGCGTTTGCAATTCTTTGTCCATCTTACACTCCTCATCTTATGAGAGTTCTTACAAAACTCTTTGATCACATTTTTTAGGCAAAGCCTAAAAACCTACGCTATGCCGCTGTGGCGCTAAAGCTTGCCTCTAACGAGGCAGAAATCTATAGGTATCATTATAACAAAGCTTCCGAATAAACACGCATTGATACTTATCATGTTTTTTTCAGCCCTACTTTACTACAATCTCATCTTGGGCTTTTTTGACGATTTAATGCGTTCAGATTCCACGCCCTAGGTATCTTATTCCCCAGGATTTTTATGCAATACAGAATGATTGTTGACACAAACCAGTGTGTCGGCTGCCACGCCTGTGAGGTGTCGTGCAAACAAGAATTTGGTGCCCCACTCGGGCTTTTTAGAACGATGACACTCTACTTAGATACAGGGTCATTTCCTAAGGTAAAAAGAGAATTTCTCCCTATTATGTGTACACAATGCGAAGATGCTAGCTGTCAAAAAGTCTGCATTCAGGGTGCAATTTATGAAGAAAATGGCATCGTTAAAATTGACGAAAAAAAATGCAATGGTTGTGGTGACTGTGTCAAAGCTTGTTCTCTTGGTGCTATCTACGTTAACCCCCTTTCAAAACTTGCAGAAAAGTGCAATCTCTGCGCTCACCGTTTAGAACTAGGTCAAAAAGCTGCGTGTGAAGCAACCTGTGTGAGCGAAGCCATTCGCATCATTGACCTCTCCAAAGAGTCACTCCCTGCTAACGGTGTTGGCTTTACCATGCGCTCAAGTGACAAACCTCGCACCCTGCATATCGGGGCAAACCCTCTTATGCGTGAAAAGTTGACAACAGGAAACCCCTTTTCACCCTACAACTATGAGATTTCAAACTGGGCAAGGAGAGGTTCATGAAACGTCGCGAATTTATTAAAAGTGGTGCCATCTCGCTCGCTGCACTCGAAATGGGTGGCATCATCTCTTTAAATCCCAATACACTCAATGCAGGTTCCTACGAACTGCGTGAGCCTAAAACCAACATCGCACTGAGCATTAAAAACATTACCAAAATACCGAGTGTATGCCTTAACTGCTCAACGGTTTGTGGTATGACGGTTCTTGTCAAAGATGGTAAAGTTTTAGGTGTTGAAGGCAATCCACTTGACCCAAATTCCAGAGGAAAACTCTGTGCTAAAGCGCATGGTGGTGTCTGCGCGATTGACTACTCTGAGCGTCTTGTTTATCCGATGAAACGTATGGGCAAGCGTGGTGAAGGGTTGTGGCAACGCATCAGCATGGATGAAGCGTATGCGATGATCGCTTCACGCATTCAAAAAAATATCGATGCAGGTCATCCTGAAAGGGTTGTCTTTCATGCTGGTCGTAACCGCATCGATGATATAACCAATCGCTTTATGGACGCCATCGGCTCACCGGTTGTGCTCAACCACCGTGCCCTTTGCTCTTCCAACAAACGTGCTGCCAACTACGCAAGTATCGGCGATACCGACTGGGAAACCGTCGATGCGGAACACTGTAAGTACTTCCTCAATTTTGGCGCAAACTTCTTTGAAGCCCATCAAGGCGGGTTCCCCATGCTCACACGCTATGCCCAAGCAAAGCGCAATGGTGCAAAACTCGTCACCTTTGATGTAAGACTCTCCAATACAGCTGGTCGCAGCGATGAATGGTTAGCACCGTTTCCTTCCTCAGAAGGGGCTATTGCCCTTGCGATGGCACATGTCATTGTTGCACACAACCTTCATGATAAAGCGTTTATCCAAACATGGACAAACCTCAGCCTTGAAGCACTAGAGACTTTCTTAAAGCCATATACGCCCGAATTTGCCGCCAAAGAGAGCGGACTTGAGGCTTCTGACATCACCCGACTTGCGTTAGAATTTGCCAAAGCAGCTCCTCATTGTGCTGCTTTTACCAACCGTGGTTCGCAAGCGCATCAAAATGGTTTCAATAACGATCGCGCTGTAATCTTGCTAAACGCCGTTGTTGGCAGTGTCGGTAAAAAAGGTGGCTATGCCTTTGGTGGCTCCAAAAATCTAGGAGAAGCCTCTTTCCCTATGCCAAAACCACTGCCGCCAAAAGTGAAATTTAGCACTGACTTAGAAGACCCAAAAGAGTACCCACTTGCCAATCGCTGGCAAAAGATGAAAGTCAGCCAACTGGTCTTTGAGAAGATTAAAAACAAAACACAGCCTGTGGATGTGTACCTCTCTTACACCATTTCAGCGCCTCAAACATGGCCAGAGGGTCCAAAAGTAACCGTTGAAGCACTCAAAGATGAGAGCGTTATACCGTTTCACGCGTGTTCGGATGTCGTTTACTCTGAGATGGCACACTATGCCGACCTTCTCTTGCCCGATGCAACTTACTTTGAACGCTACACCATCGAAGGGCGTAATGCTAATGAGTTAATTCCGTACTTTGTCTTCCGTCAACCTGCAGCGCGTCCTCCGTATGCATGCGAAAACTTTGCAGACACACTCATCAAAATAGCACAACGTCTCCATGAGCCCGTTGCTAAATATTTTGCGTTTGAAAGTTACGAAGCGTTTATGAAACTTCGTCTCTCAGAATTGCCTGAAAAAGAGGGATTAAACGGTTTTGAGTACATGAAAAAATACGGTGCATGGGTTGATGATAAACCTAAAGCCTATGAGAGTTATGCTAAAAAATTGAATGCCAAAGAGTTAGAAAATAGCTTTGTGGAAGATGGCATTGTCTATCAAAAGAAAGGGGAGAAAAAAGAGGCGATTGGTCTTATGCAAAACGATGTCGCCGTGAAAGGGTTTAAAACACCATCACGTAAATTTGAGATTTACTCCTCCATCGTTCAAGAAGCAGCTAAAAAAATCAACCTTGTCGATGATGGCTTGCCTCACTACATCATGCCTGCTTCGCTTAAAGAAATTGGTGAACATCAATTAGTACTGACTACATTCAAATGGAATGTTCACACCCAAGCCCGAACTGCGCCACAGCAGTACCTTACCGAAATCGTCCACGATAACCCGATGTGGATTAACACTCAAACCGCGAAAAAGCTGGGCATTAAAAATGGCGATATGGTCGAACTCACGACCTTTAGACCGCGTTCTGGCTTTAAAGCCTCTCTTAGCGGTGAGAAAGTAGCGAGTATGAAAGTGAAAGCTTTTGTAACCGAGGGGGTTCATCCACGTGTTGTATGTTTGAGTACGTCACTCGGTATGAATTTTGGAGGGCGCATTCCTCAAGCCAAAAATGGCAAACGGGAAAAAAATCCTTCTTACCGACCTGTTGATGACCAAGCCCGTCATGGCATCATTTGGTGGGACAAAAAAGCAGGAGGAACAGGGAATGGATTTAATCCAAACCACGTCATCCCGATCAACCCTGCACCAATTGTGGGTATGCAGGCATGGAATGACACGATCTGTGTCGTTAAAAAAGCATAACACGCAAAGAGCCAAGATTTCTTGGCTCTTACTTCTTCACAGAATAAACACTCTCTTTTGTACCCGCATAAAAGACAACAATCTCCACAGGCTCATCACCCTCATTCACACCATAATGCCACTTATCCACCACTTCGATAAGCGCCTCACCTGCTTTCAGGTGTAATGTTTTGTTCTCATCGGTAACCACTTTAAGTGAGCCTTTCACCATATACCCCGCATTGATGATGGGATGCTTGTGAAGCGGAAGCTCTGTATGAGCGGGAATGGTAATCTTCAAAACCGAAATTTCAGGTGCTTCTTTAGGATAAGCGGGCATTGCTGAGCCATCCCAACTTTGAGAAGACTTTGCAAGGGTTACGGATTCTACGTTTCCAGCCGCAAAACCGTAAGATATAAAAAGTACTAAAAAAAACACGAGCTTTTGCATAATCAACCTTTTGTTAAAATTATTTCATGTTACGTATAAAATCCTGAAAAGATGAAAAACTCTTTTTAAACCATTATCTCTTTTTCTTTTAAGACAGTGTTTTCATCTTCATTCGAATAAGCTTTTTCTGATTTGTTTTGTATTTGTAACTGATCTAACGTATCAGAAATAGTTTTATCTTTTTGGAGAGCAAACGTTAAGAAGTCTGAAGTACTTATTTGTAATGCATCTAAAGAGACTGATGGAAGCGGAGGAATTTGTTTTACTTCATCTTCAGAAAGGATTTTAGAAAGCCCATAATCATGATTTTGTAGTTGAGTACTATCATTGAAAGTAGGATTCATATTAAGGAATTTTTGGTGCGATTCGTCCATCTCTGAAATAACTTTTTGCTGGTAATCTTTTCCAAATTCATCGCTTAATCCCTCTTTTAAAGTAACCGTCCCATTCATATCTACATCCGTTTGAATGGTGTGGTCAAGCTCTTTTTCAACACTATTTTCAAACTGGATATAGTTAGCATTTGTAGCTGAACGTTTAACTTGAAAATCTAATTTTGCTTCTTTACCTTTAAAAAGGTCAGGAGCAGCACGACCAAGTTCTTTATAATTGGCGCCTGTATCAAGGTTTATTTTCACCACTTTTTTACCAATATAATCATAGTTATTATGGCGTTCAAACCCAATAGTCAATGTTTTTGCTTCATCTCCCTCAATAAAGCCATTTCCATCGGCATCTGATTTGGTGTAGCTGCGGTCTGTTGTTATATTTTGCAACCATCCTGCAACAAAGGCTTCTGCTTCACCATTGAGGCGCAAGGTACCATCACCGCGTTCAAAAAAGTCATTAACTCCACCGAATTTTTGTTTGAGCTGATCAATACTTGCTTTTGAAAGTTGCATCGTCACATATTTGTTATTTGCAGGATCACGTACGGTAACAATACGATCTGGCTCATTTTTTGGACCATCAGTATGGCTAACATACGTATATTTAGATTTATCGACATCAATCTTTTCGTATTTGAGTTCTTCCAGTGTGAGTTCTTTAAAATGAACTGCAGTAGAGGTATAAATATCACCCTTTGTTATGACCTTGGTTGGCTCTTTTTTAAGCCTAGCAAACTCTTCCGCATCTGGTTGTTTGACTCTTGGGGTTATGGCATTTGATGATGAAGGAATACTGGAAATATTCATAACGACCCTCTTGAAGTATAATGACTACAATATCGACTTTATCGCAAAATAATAAAATAGGTTAACAAACGGTTTAGGGAAGCGATTTATAATGGTGTTATATAGATTTCTAATATTTTAGTTATCAAGGATTGAACGATGTTCAACATACTTCCATCAAAAACATCTTTAGCACTTGCTACTCTTTTTGTACTTTCATCTTCACTGTTTGCTGCTGGGTATATTTTGCCAAACGGTACGATTGTGTATGATGATTCTTCGGATCGTTCTATGTACAGAGTAGATCATATCACCCCCGTACAAGCCCCAACGCCTACGCAAACCTACACTCCGATACAAACGACCCGCGTTATTATAGAAGATCGGGTTGTAACGTATGATCGTCCTGTGATTGTACGAGAGCGTATTATAGACAGAGGACCCGTGTATGATATTGTCGATGCAACGGGAACTGTCATCGTTTACGGACTTTTGTACGATTCATTTTTACATGGATTCTATCCTTACCGTACACATGGAGGCCCTCGTTATCACTACGATCATTACAGACGATAGTTAAATCACTCAATGACATTTTGAGTGTGTATTTTAGGACTATTGTAAGTTAGAAAAAAGCTCTTAAAAGCATTAAAATATTTCCATGGAAAATTTTTTCCTAATTCTTTGCTACAATAATTGAAAACTTGGAAAAGGGAGCCTCATGCAAAAGTTTATGCTACTTTGCCTTTCAGCTTTTTATCTCTATGGAGCATCTTCGGGTGAAACACTTTTTAACGGTAACTGTGTTTCATGCCATACGACGGGCGATGCAACAGCGGCTCCCACTTCAATCGAAGTGCAAAAAAACTATAAAAAAGTTTACGCTTCCAAAGAAAAATTTGTAGAGTTTATGGCGACATGGGTTGGCAAACCCGATGCCAAAACAGCGCTTATGCCTGAAGCCATCGCTAAGTACGGTTTGATGCCAGAGCTTGGTTATGATGCAAGTGCGCTTAAAGACATTGCTTCGTATCTGTACGATGCGCCCCTAAAATGAGGCACTATACCCTCTTCTACAGCTGTAACATCGACGCTTCAGTAGAAGAGGTGTATGATTTTCACACTGACACACATAACCTTCCGCTGATTACGCCACCTTCGATTAAAGTGAAAATTGTGAGCATGGAGCAAAACATCGTTGTTCTTGACATCAAAAAATTTGGAGTAACCACGCGTTGGGAAATAGAGATTGAAAAACAGTACCCTCAAAGCATTGTTGATGTAATGCGCAAAGGTCCTTTTTCTTACTTTCGGCATGAGCGAAACTTCATCTCCGAGGGCAAACATCGCACACGCATGGAAGAGACAATTACCCTAGCACTCCCCATACCTTTGATTGGAAACCTCTTTTTTTGGTTCGTAAAAAAAGATATGGACGCGATGTTTGCATACCGCCACAAGATGACAAAAGCACATTTTAGGTTTGAAAAAGAAGCCAAAAAACTTTAATTACAAAGCCTTACTTCGTTTGACATGTAAAGATTTTTCAACCTCAATCACGACGTAAACGATAAGGCTAGAACCTAATGTGATCGCCCACTCCACTACCCCTAAAGGTGCGCTTTTAAAGAGCTGATTCATCAATGGTGCATAGACGAAAAGAAGTTGCAAAGCACTGATCAGTGCAACACCGCCAAGCAGTAAAGGATTGCTAAAAAAGCCTATTTGAAACATCGAGTAGTGTAAAGAACGGCAGTTAAAAAGATAAAACATCTCACCAAAAACAAAGATGTTAACCACCACTGTCCGTGCTACCTCTTCGCTCATCCCTAAGAATTGAACATAGAAGAATGCGCTAAAGGCACTCAGTGCCAACAAAATGCCAACCAGTGCCACTTTAAATAAAAGTCGCCCCGTTAAGATAGGCTCTGCGGAGTTTCGAGGAGCGCGATCCATGATATTTTTCTCTTTAGGCTCGTAAGCAAGCATAATGCCTAGGACACTGTCAGTCGCCATGTTGATCCAAAGTATCTGTAGTGGAAGTATCGGCAGTGTAATGCCTGCAAGAATGGCGAAGATAACCACAAGACCTTCACCCATATTGGAAGGAAGTATCCACGTGATGAACTTGATGATGTTGTCATACACCACACGCCCTTTTTCAATGGCATCTTCAAGCGTGATAAAGTTATCATCGGTAAGAATCATATCGGCGGACTCTTTGGCAACTTCGGTTCCGGCAATGCCCATCGCTATGCCAATGTTAGCCTGACGAAGCGCTGGCGCATCATTGACCCCATCGCCCGTCATGGCAACAACATGAGAGAGCGACTGAAGCGCTTTAACAAGACGTAGTTTTTGTTCAGGCGCAATGCGCGCAAAAACACTCACGCGCTCTATCAACGAGGTAAGCTCGTCATCGCTCAGTGCTTCAAGCTCCTTACCTGTCAAAACAGCGGTTTTTTCATCTGTTTTTAGCCCAATAGAATGCGCGATGAAGAGTGCCGTCATGCGGTGATCCCCCGTAATCATCTTAACCGCAATACCCGCATGGTAACAGCTTTTAATCGCCTTGATAACACCGATTCGTGGAGGGTCTATCATTCCTTGTAAGCCTAAAAAGATCAGCCCCTTTTGAAAATGATGATGCCCTAATGGGTCTATTTTTTCTTGGAGATACACTTTGGCAAAGGCTAAAACACGGAGTCCTTGGCTTGCCATTTTTTCGGCATACGCTTCTATTTTAGCTCTATCTATGGGCAATAAAGAACCTTGTTCATCTATAAAAAGGTCGCATCGCTCAACAATTCTTTCCACCGAACCTTTAAGATAAACGAGGTACGATTCAATCCCAACTACACGGTAGCCTGACGCCATATACTGATGTTCTGACTCAAAAGAAAGGGTATCAACATGTGTAAACTCTTGAAGCAAAAGCTTTTCTCTAATGCCCGCTTTCTTAGCCGAAACGATGAGTGCGCCTTCCGTTGGGTCGCCTTCAATAGCATAAACACCCTCCACTTTGACATGGCGCGAGGTATTACACAACACACCAGCAACCAAAGTCTCATAAAGCGCACTTCCTTTTGTGGGAGCCATAGGCACTTTTGCCTCAAATATCTCCCCTTTAGGATCATACCCAGTGCCACTGAGTAGGTACGTTTTACCTGCTGCCATCATTTCGGTAACGGTCATAGCATTTTGCGTGAGTGTACCTGTTTTGTCGGTACAGATGACGGTGGTACTTCCTAGTGTTTCAACCGCAGGGAGCTTTCGGATGATGGCATTTTTGCTCGCCATTTTCACAACGCCAATCGCTAAGATAATGGTCATTGCCGCAGGTAATCCCTCGGGAATGACACCTACCGCCATAGCGACCGAAGCCATAAAGGTTATGACAAGCTCTTCGCCACGCATCACACCGATGATAAACGTCACTCCAGCCATGCCTAAAATGCCGTATAAAAGGCGTTTTGAGAAAAAAGCCAATTTTTGCGTTAACGGCGTTTGAAGCACATCGGCATTGGAGATCATCGTATTGATTTTGCCAAGCTCACTCTCATCGCCCACGCTTACCACCACACCAATCCCTTGTCCGTAGGTCACAAGTGTGGAAGAAAAAAGCATATTGGTCTGATCTGCCAAAGCGGTATCTGCACTCTGCACTCCCACAAGCTTCTCCACTGAAATGGACTCACCTGTGAGCAAAGACTCATCAATTTTAAGCTCTTTGGCGTGTAAAAGTTTTATGTCAGCGGGGATTTTATCGCCCGAGTAAAGCAGTACGATGTCCCCAACAACGATGTGTGAAGACTCAAGCAGAAGCTTCTCTCCGCCTCGCAGTACCATCACACTACTGTGACTCAGTTTTGAAAGTGCTTCGATGGCTTTGATGGCTTTATTTTCTTGCCAAAAACCGATGATGGCGTTGACGATGACGACGGCTAAGATAACACCCGTATCCATCCACTCTTCCATAAGCGCCATAATGAGACAGGCTAAAAGAAGGATGTAAACAAGGGGTTGATGAAACTGAAGTAAGAAGAGTTTTAAGAGCGATTCTTCATCTTTTTGACTTAGAGTATTCGCGCCATATTGTGTACGTCTAGTGCCTATTTCATGGGCATTTAAGCCTTTATGTTCGTTTACATGTAAAGCATCTAAAACCTCTTGCGATGTTTTAGTATGCCAGTTTACATGTTCATGACGCATCTATTTTGGCTTATTCGATGTAGTAACTGTTTTTGATGAGTTCGTAGTTTTTACATCCTACCTCTTCACCAAGCTCACATGCTTTCTTAAAGAGTTTGACGGCTCGCTCTTCTCTTTGTGCAACACCTTGCCCCGTGTAATACATGCTTCCTAAACGCACGCAGTCCTGCGCACCGCCTGCATCACAACTGTTTTGGTAGTACACGACCGCATATTCATAATTGCCATCGAGTTCATACAAAAGACCCAAATGCGAACAACTACTTGAAAGTCCCCCACTACAGGCACGGTCATAATAATCAACGGCTTTTTGCATATTTTCACTGCCACCTTTGCCATTTTCATAAAAGGTTGCTAAACTCTCACAACTCGCGGCATCACCGTTAACGCAAGCTCGCTCATACAACTCAGCCGCTTTGGCATAGTTCGTTCCTGCATGTCCATTTTCGTACATATACCCAAGACTGGAACAGCCCTTCGCAACGCCCAATGTACAGGCTTGGTTGTAAAGCTCTTTGGCTTTGCTAAAACTTTGTTTCACACCATCGCCCACATGATACATAGCACCTAATTGTAAGCATGCTACACCGTTATTGTGATCGCACTCATTTTGAAGCTCACTCTCGCGTGCAAAATCTAAGGCAAACAGCGCTGAAGTTGCAAATAGTAATACGATTAAAAAGAGTTTTTTCATCCTCTTCTCCTTGCTATCATTTGAATTATTATATTACAATACTGATATGAACGAGACAAAAACAACGATGACAGGTTATAGGGAAGTACCTTTTTTACAGATACGCCGAACTTTGCAGAGTGAACGAGCCTATGAGTCGCATGCACACCCTACCCTTTCCATCGGCTTTATGATGGAGGGGAAGACCTGTTTTCAAACGCCTCATGGTTCATTTTTATTAGAACAAGGTGCTCTTGCCATCATCCCACCACACACGCAACATTCGTGCAATCCTATCAAAGAGAGTAAACGCAGTTACGTTATGGTTTACCTTGATGCTGAGTTTTGCGCACGCATTCAAGCACGACACTTTAAAGAAGCGAGTACGCTTTTACCACTCACATCACCTCTCATTTTCCACAAAGCGTTATTTGAAGAGTTTACACGGATTATTAAAGCACTGATTGAGGGGTATTCACCTTTACATGTAAAAGCATTGGAAGCGTTGTTGGAGACATTTTTTTGGCTTTATACAAAACGTTGTGTCATCCAAGAAACAGAAAAAACACTTCACGATGTGGTGCGCTTTTTGGAGAGTCGTATCGATGAACCACTCAGCCTGAACGATCTTGCCAAACGCTTTGGTCTCAACCCTTTTGTACTTACACGCCATTTCAAACAAGCGTATGGTTGCACACCCAAACACTATTCGCTGGATGTGCGCATCGACCATGCAAAGAAATTGCTTCAAGGAGGTACCCCGCTTGCGCTGTGTGCTCAATACTGCGGTTTCGTAGACCAAAGCCACTTCCACCACTTTTTTAAGCGCCACACCGCTCTCACACCCAAAGAGTACCAAGTCAATTTTATACAATAATTTTTTTTGCGTCTGCTCTATACTTTCACGCAAAAAAGGAACGACATGTTTGAGCCCCAGTTTTTTACCCTCACCTCCATCTACTTTCTAGCCCTTCTCAGCCCGGGTCAAGACTTTTTTCTTATCATCAAGCATGCCTTAACGCATGGGTATCAAAAAGCGTGGTGGAGTTGTGTGGGCATTGCCAGTGGAAACGCACTTTACATCGTTTTAGCATATGTAGGACATGCGTTTTTAAGCCGTTATGCTCTGCTTGTTTCACTCATCGAAATAGGTGGTGCACTTTTTTTACTTTACCTTGGTTTTTTACTGCTTTTGGCACCCAAACCTAGCCTTGAAAATGCTTTACATGTAAAAAGCAAAATGGCGTTTAAACTCTTTGTTCAAGGGCTTTTGTCGGCTCTGCTCAATCCTAAAAATATTCTCTTTTATTTCTCACTTCTTTTTACGATCATCAAGCCAGAAACCGTTTTACATGTAAAGATTTTTTATGCCCTATGGATGATAGGAATGCTGCTAGCATGGGATATGTTTGTGGCACTTATTTTTGGTAACAAAAAAGCGTTAAAGCTTTTTCCTTACCTTTTTGTTGTGCAAAAAGTTGTCGGAGTTGGGCTTATTGGATTTAGCCTCAAACTTGCCCTAGACTGGTTTTATTAACGCCAAATAAGTTTTGAAGTGTCAAAGCCAAGTTGCGTCGCATAAGCCAAGATATGTTCAAGATCAGTTGCAGTCATTTCAGGCGTACGAGAAAGGATCCAAAAATACTCTTGACTCGGCTCACTCACAACAGCATAACGATAATCTTCTGCCAAATCCACAATCCAATAGTTACCATAAAAAGGCCAAAAGAAGGTTACTTTGAGTTTGGCATTGCTCTTTTCATCAACAATGTATGCTCGACCATTTGCCTCTTTTATGCGATTTTCAGTTGTGAGATAACAGCTGTTTTTTACACCAATCATCCCATCTTCGCGCACAGTATAAAATGCTTCCACCGCACCGCATCCACGCTCAAAACGGTGGTCAAAGCGTGCTATCTCATACCAGCGCCCCAGATAACGCTCTACATCTACTGATGCAACCGTAGGAAGCTCATTCGCATACCCAAAAAGTACCATCATACAAAACCCAAGCCATTTTTTCATGCTATTCCTCACATCTGCTTTTTACGCTCATTGTAATCAAAAAGAGTTAAAAAACTTACAAGAGAAGAGATTAGGCTTTACTTTTTAGAAACATCGCCAACTGTGAATCGATGTTTCGAATATGGATGTCAAAACGCTCACCAACACCATTTTTAATGTAATTTTTGGCAAACAGCGTATTACCTTGCATCGCCATAGCCAAAAACTGGCTCATCTCTCCCAGAATTTTTTGATGCTCTTCAAAATGCTCCATAAACCCTTGAAAATTCAGCTCTTTCATGATACGTTCTTCATTGGCAAAATGCTCTTTGGTGTGGTGGATGAGTGCGCTAAAGGAGTCTGTGAAATGAGTGTAGTCAAAAGAGTTGAGTAGCTCGTCACACTCGGTATGGTATGCGTCAAGTTCGGGGCAGTTAAGGCTCAACATTTTCACTCCTTTTTAAAACAGTATAACCTGTTTGATGCAAAAGGAGTGAAGCTTTGATGCTTATTTTTTGGGCTTTTCACCTTTTCCAAAAGGTTTGAAAAAAACAACCAAAAAAGGTGAAAAGAGAAGATCAGAAGCAATCGCAGTAATAAGAACTATCACCGTTAAAAGTCCAAAAATCAACGTTGGTATAAAGTTAGATGTCACCATAACCAAGAAGCCAATGATCGTTGCAAGGGAGTAGTAAAACATCCCAAAGGCTATGGTGCCATGCGCTCTGTGCATCGAAGCAATGTAGTCACCATCAACTTTGAGCTCTTCACGAAAACGGTAATAATAATGGATCGTGTTGTCCACCGTAATACCAAGAGCAATGGAAGCAATGGTAATGCTCATCATATCGAGTGGAATGTTCGCAAAACCCATAATTCCAAAAATTACACTGATAGGAACCATATTCACGGTCATCGCAAGTATGGCAATTTTCAAAGAGCGGAACAGAAATAAGAACATCGCACCTAAAGAGAGTACGGCAAGCCCTAATGTCGATATTTGCGATGAAAAAAGTGACTGTAACATGTTGTTGTAAAGTACCATCATGCCCACAAGACTATAATTTTTTGGATCAAGTCCAACCTCTTTTTCTAAGCCTTGCTGAATCGTTTGAAGCAGTTCATTACGCCTAAGATCTTTGTGGGAATCAACCACACGAATGACAAAACGTGCCTCATCGTGTTCAATATTTACATAAGGTGAAATAAGAATTTTTTTATACTCAGGGGAAAGTTCTTTGTACATGAGTGCCAATTCAAAATTGTCAAAATCCTGCCCCTCCTTAATAATACGCCCAACTTTTGAGAGTGTGCCTAAAGAAGAGACATTGCCAATTTCAGGTAAAGAGAGAAGATAATCGTGTACTTTCAGAATGGTTTCCATCTTCTGCGCCGTAAACCAGTACTTTGCATCATTACGCATAGCATCAAATTCATTTTCAAAACTATCGGTAGTGGTATTGGTATCTGCTTTTGGACTCACTTCAGCTTTGGGAAATTTTACAACGATCTCAAATGGTGTTGTACCCCCTAAATAGTTATCGATCTTTTCCATGCCTTTATAGATCTCAGTATTTTGTTTAAAATAGTTGATAAAACTGTTCTCAACCACCAAACGTGATGCCCCTACAATACTAAATACTGCAAGAAACAAAACCACACCAACAATAATTTTACTATGGTGTTCTACGGTTTGAGCAAAGCTTTCATTGAGTGTAAAAGCTTTATCAAAGGCCATAATAGGGGGTTCTTTTTTGAATAGCATCATCATCGCAGGGAAAAGAGTATAGGTAACAAGTAATGAGAGGGTTACACCTATGTTCATCATATTACCAAGGTCGATAATCGGTAAAATATCGCATGTCATCAACGAGCTAAATCCAGCGACAGAAGTTAAAATAATAAACACAGAAGGAACACTCATGCGCTCAAAGACAACACCCAAAAGCTCTTTTTGCGACAAATCTGGATACATCAAATACTCTTCGCGGTAATTCACAATAAGATGAATCACCAACGAAAGAGTGGTAATCAGTTGCATCGCTACATAATTAGAGGAGATGACAGTTATCTCTAAACCAATGAGAGCATTAACCCCCGTTGTCATCACAAGCGCACTGATGGAAACAACAATAGGAATCACCACAAAACGTATTTGTCGAAAAATGATCCATAAAATTACAACCATAATCACCAAAATAGCACACCCGTAGATAATGATGTCATTTTTAACAAAGCTGATCATATCATCTGCGATCATCATCACTCCACCTAAAAAGAGGTCACCTTCACTTTTGTATGGTTGTAAAACGGCTCTGACATTTTCAATGAGTTGATGTGTTTCATCTCTTGTGGCATCACGATAAGATTTGAACGCCTCTTTGGCTGCTTCAAATTGAAGTTTTTCTTCCTTACTTAAGGCTCGCTCTTGTTCCAAAAGTATAAATTTATTGCGTTTGGTTAAAAGTTCTGTGTATTTAAAATCATCTTTAAGATTGACCATAATTGCTGTGGTTTTAAAATCCAAACTGACAAGATTTTGGGCATATAAAGGGCTGGTTGTCAGCTCTTTTTTTACTAAAGATTTATCAACATTGGGTGATTCCAGTGTTTGTATATTGCCAATGACTTCTTGAATCGGTTTAGCAGGACTCTCCAATAAAGGGACATCCAAAATAGATGTAATGCTTTCAACGCCATCTACTTTAAGTAACGATGCTTGAAGGTTTCTAATCGTCGAAAGTGTTTTCTCTGAAAGAAGATCCTCTTTGGGACTAAAAGAGATGACTAAATAATCAGGACTAACGTAACGACCATGCACTTCACGCGTCATCTTTAAGGCTTGGTCACTTTCAAGTAAAAGCGTTTCAGCAGAAGCATCAATACTTAAATATTTCGTGTAATACCCAAAAACTGCCGAAATAATAGCGACAACCAACAAAACGGCTTTAAAATGAGTGGTAATAAAATGCGTATAGAGTTTTAACATAATGACTCAACTTTCCATTTTAAAATTTAGTGTACTGTTAAGAACAACTCATTTTATAATAATTTGGAGAAATCAGGTGAACGGTTAAGCGAGCGTAGGTTACACAACACACATTAATTGATACTTTTTTTCCACATCTATTTCAAAAGTATTCTCGTAATGCTGATCTTTGTCCTAAGTTATTTTTGTTCTTTTTTAGCATTTTGGAAAGCTTTATCTGCTGATTTTTGCATATCTAAGATTTCTTGTGTTACTTTACTTGTTCCATCTGAAACAGCTTTTGTAATTGTTGAGAGGGTATCAGGTGTCGTGTTGGTTTGATTTAAAGAAGAGAGCTCTTTTACCAAATAAATAAACAGACAAAGCATAACGATATACCAAAGAAAATTAGGAATCCCCAGCGTAGAGTTTTTTTCTTTAGTATTGCCGTTCATCATAAAGAGTCCTAAATCGCTATAGACATTGTTCTCTTTATCGTTTTGATTGTTTTTAGATTGGCTACTGTTTTGAGTAAATTGCGCAAGCAAATCGAGAGTATGATTTTCTTTATGAAACATGGGGAACACTTTTATTTTGAAACGCTCTATTGTTGTGACAGACTACATTATAATTCATATTTTGTTATTTCATGATAGATTTGGCTTACATTTAAAACCATATGCGAATTATAGCACTTTAGCCATAATCTTCTTGCATGAAAATCAACATTTATGAAGAACATCATCGTAATGCGAAAAGTTTAAAAGGATTTATATTTTTTGAAAGAAGAGTGAGATAAACCATAGTGGCGGACAGAGAGAGATTTGAACTCTCGGTCAGGTTACCCCGACGCATCCTTAGCAGGGATGTGGTTTCAGCCGCTCACCCATCTGTCCATTAAAAAGTAGAGTGCAAGTATAGCAAAAGTATCTAATAAATGGCTTAAGAGAAAGCTCTTAAGCCATTTATTGATTAAATATAAGCGGAATCTTGCGATTTTAAAAGTCTATCAAGCAGTTTTTGAAGCTTTTGCACGCTTGCTTGATCTGTTTTTTTCGCCTCTTCAATCTTATCTTTAAGCATTACGACGAGCTTAACACCTTCTATAAAATGCATTGGGTACTCCTTTAGATCAGATTATGATCTAAAAAAGCAAAACTTATTCCCCAGAAGGAGGTATTTCACTCACAGGATCAAACTGCGGATGTTTAATGACACCTTCATAAAAAACTGTGCAATTTTCATCACTCTTTTTTAGAATATTTTGTACGATTTTTGGTTTAGTTGAAAAAGAGAGCACAACGTTACTCAAAGCCGTAATGGTGGAATCGTCCACTTTAAGTGAAGGTTTTGCTAATGTCCCGTTAAATTTTTGCTCAACGAGAGCACATCCTTTTGAATCCAAAAGAGCGGTTTTAAAATCAATCAGCTTTTCATCCACAATATTCACAGTGCCTTTCATTGCGGCTCTATTATGTGTTGTACTCAGTGCAACATCCGTAAAATGGACTTCAGAATAGCCTATGTCAATTTTTGTGTTCGCTTCTTTAATCGAAGTCATACCACCCTTAAAAGCATTGAAACCTGACATCAAACTACCAAAATTAAAAGCATGCGCATTTTGTTGTCTAGGATCAAGCAAGGAAGCAATTTTATCGAGGTCATACCCTTTCAGTATTATCTCTTCACCAAAAAGCTGTACAAACCCGTGGAGTGTGCTTTTCAGGGTATAAGAATCTCCTACAAAAAAGGAGAGTTTAAACTCACCATTTGCAGTACCTTCAAGAAGATCTTTATTCCAAAGCTCTTTTGAAAGACTCGCTAATTTTAAGCCAACAAGTTTGCTTTTGAGCGATATTTTGGGCTGTTTGCCACTCAGATCAAACTTACCGCTTCCCGTAATAGGCGTATCAAAAAGAGTGTATTGGAGATTCTCACTGATGGCAATACCATCTTTCATTTCAAAAGGCATTGAAATGTTTCGAAGCGTGTACTCGCCATAGGCGATCTTATCAATATGAACATCTGCACTAAAAGAGAGACTTTGAAGTTTCTGTTTTATAGGATCACGGTTGATTTTATACGTATCAAGGTTAATCGCATCAAAAACTATTTTAGTTGTATTGTTGTTTTCGCTATACGTTACATTCGCATTGCTAAATTTGACTTTTTTAATATCGCCAAAGACCGTTGTATTACAGTCTCCTTTTTCAAGTGTGACATTGTTTTCTTTGTTCTTTTTATCTGTTGTTTTGGGGGCTAGAGGTGTTAATTCATAATTGTATTTGCCCTCTTTTGATTTTTCAATCATCAATGTAAGGCTATCAATTGCCACATCTTTGACTTTAATCTCTTTTTTGAGCAGTGATGAAACATCAAGTGCTACATCAAAGCTTCCAATTTTAGCAAAAGGAGTTTCAGTGCGATACGCTGGATTCATAATTTCAACATCAGAAATGCTCACGCCGACAGGGGACAGAGTAAGTGTTATATCACCACGAATGATAATTTCATAACCTATACTCTCTTTAAGTGCTTTATGAATGCGTGGTTTGTATTCATTAAAATCAATGACTTTGATAAGAAAGAAAAATGCAGCGATGATAAAAGCAAAAAACAACACTATACTGAGCACTATCTTCTGAAACATTTTTCCCTCTTAGTAACTAAATATTTTCAATAATTTTTTTAACGACGCCCAAAGGATCGCTACTGTGATAAATCGGTCTTCCCACAACAATAAAATCAGATTTTTCTGCTTGTGCTGTGGCTAAATCCGCTACTCTTTCTTGATCATTACTGCTCTCTCCAAAAGGACGAATCCCTGGCGTGAGGGTTAAAAATGAAGTAGCAGTATGTTCTTTTATGCTCAAGCTTTCATACACCGAACAAACCACACCATGAAGCCCACTCACATGCGCATCTTTAGCAAAATCAACTGCTTTTTGTGCGATGGGAGCATGATAGACTGCTTCAAAAGAGGCGTTATCAAAACTGGTAAGTGCTGTTACTGCTAAGACTATCGGCGGATTAGCAAATGCATTGACCCGATCCATAACCATTTTCATGGCTTTTATGCCACTTGAAGCGTGAACATTAAACATATCCACCCCCAAGCCTACCATCGATTCTGCGGCATCAGCCATTGTGTTAGGAATGTCATAGATCTTAAGATCCAAAAATATTTTGAAATTGGGGTTAATCGCTTTCATCTCTCTAAGCAACGCTTCACCATCTCGGATATAAGAGCGAAGCCCAACTTTAAGCCAGACATCTTCACTTTTAAGTTTTCGAATCAGTGCTAGATTTTCTTCTTTACTCGGTAAATCAAGCGCAACGCAAAGCTTCATTATTTACCCTCTGTATCTTTACAAATAGCGTCAAGAACACCATTGATAAATTTAGGGCTTGTCTCGTTGCACAATTTTTTTGCAAGCTCAATTGCTTCATTGATAACAACAGCATTATCAAGCTCGGAATATAAAATCTCATAACCACCCAGTCTTAATATCGCACGCTCTAACATACCAATTTCACTGAGGTTCCACTCTTTAAGATGAAGATTGATCGCTTCATCAATAACACTCAAATGCTCTTTTACACCACGGTATAACTCAAGTGCAAACTCTTTTTGTTGATTACGAATTTTTTTCTCTTCAAAAAGCTCGTCAATAAATTTTTCAATACCTGCATTTCCAATATCTTCTGCGTATAGAAGGGTAATAATACTCTCTCGTACTTGATGTCGTGTTGCCAAAACAGTTCCTTATAGGTTTTTATAAAGGCTAATCAGTTCGATAAGTCCAGTCATTGCTTCAAAGCCTTTATTGCCTGCTTTACTTCCTGCACGCTCAATCGCTTGCTCAATGTTATCGGTCGTTAAAACACCGTACGTTACTGGTTTTTGGTATTTAAGTGCTGTGCTTGCAACCCCTTTGGTTGCTTCGGCTGCTACATAGTCAAAATGAGGTGTACTACCACGAATAACTGCGCCAACACAACATACAGCATCATACTTTCCAGCACTTAAAATTTTGTCTAAGGCTAAAGGGATTTCATACGCGCCTGGAACTAAAATAAGATCTAAATTTTTCTCATCGCCACCATGACGAATAAATGCATCTTTTGCACCTTCTACCAAACGATCTGTAATAATGTGGTTAAAACGACTGTTAATAATCGCTACTTTTTCTTTACCAGTAAGGGAGAGTTTTCCTTCAATAATATTCATAATTTTCCTTTTTACTTTTTCTTATAATACACTATTTTTCGTTACAGTTTAATTAGAGGAGTTATGTTGGCTACTTAAAGATACCTAGAGGCTTGCCAATTGGTAAAAATAGCTTTCCAAAATGTTTATTAAGAAGCATGGCTCCTGAGCCGTAAAAAGAGAGAAATGCAATGCCAAGTTCCGCATATGCAGCGAGCGTATGCGCACTATGAAACCAACCAAAAACATCCCCAATAAGTCCAAAGAAAAGAAGATCAATCAATAAAAAGATAATAAGTAAAACTTTGTTCGTTTCAACGGCACCAAGCGTCATAAAAAGGCTAAAAATCAGATAACCAACAAATGCAAATCCTAGTTGCTTTGTATCGGCTTGTGACGAAAGAACTTCACCAAAAATCCCCATTTTTATCAGCCAAGACAATGCTATGCCAAACCAAAAAAAAGCATAAGCCCCAAAAGCAGTTGCCCCAAAAGTATTATTGTGTTTAAAGTCAAAGAAGCAAGCAATAAGCTGAACAAAGGCTCCCAAAAAAATAGCCCAAGGCAAAACAAGCGATAAACCTGATGTTATCCCTAATTTTTGCGATGAAGCGACAAGTGTTACCATCGCCAACCCAAACAGCCCTAGTGGCGTTGGGTCAGCAACAATAGTTTTAATCTGTTGAATTTCTTGGCTCACAATACACTCTCCCTTATTTAAAAATAAAGAAAGAATTGTAATCTAACCTTCTAATAATCGTGTGACAATTTACTTTTTCTTCCACACACTGACATGTAAAGATTTAACAACTTCTTTTCGCGCACTTTCATGGATATTTAAATGCATTTCCACAGGTGCGCTATGTAAATCAAAGAAAGCCGATAAATGGTCATTTAACGCATCAAATGTGCTGTACTTTTCACCATTTTTCTTAAAACCTCCGAGCCATTTTGTACGCGGCGTTTTAACTTCATCCCAGTCATAGCTACTTGCGATGATTAAAAAACCATTTTGATTTAACCGCTCTTTAATATTTTTCAAAAAAAGTGCAGGATCGTACAACGTATCAAGGACATCATTGGCTAAAATGAGGTCATATCCATTAAAATAAGGCTTCATATTGTGCGGATCGGCTTGCCAAAATTCGACTTTTTGACGCGTTGGGTCAATGCCAAAATCACTTAGATTTTTTTCATTAAAGGAAGCAAGTTCCCCCTCTTCTTTAAGAGCATATTTGAGCTTGCCACTCTCTTTAAAGTTTGTTGCAAGTCTAACCACACGCGCTGTAAATTCGATGCCATGAACCATTGCAAACTCTTTGGCAAGGACATACGTTCCTCGTCCCGCACCACAACCTATTTCAAGGGCTCTGCTTTTTGAACCACCCAGTTCAAGACAAAAATCCGCCATTGCTTCATAGTAATTATTCTCTTTTTCGCCAAAGTGCGCATCACAGATTTTGGAGAGTGCAAAGTCAGTCTCGTAAAAAACCGAGTGTGTCTCCACTGGCTCAGTAGATTCGACGTAGCGAAAACCTGCATGTTGGTAAAAATGACGACGAAACGCATAGCGAGACGCTCTGATTATCTCATTGCCTGTGCTAATCCACGAACCGCCTTTTAAAATGTTATGTCTATCATCAAACGTGGGCACTGAAAAATCATCGTAAAGCGGATGAACAGCAAAGCCATCAAAACCATTCATTGGCGTTTCAGTCCACTGCCATACATTGCCGATGATATCGTAAAAATCGCCAAAGGCAAACGTGTCAACAGGCACAGAAGACGCAAAATACTCTAGATTAACATTGGCAGGTGCTTTGTCCCAAAAGGGCTCTTCAACCTCTACATGCCTATCTCGTAAAACATACCACTCTTCTTCACTTGGTAGGCGAATGGATTTGCCAGTTTTTGCACTTTTCCAATTACAAAATGCCTTCGCTTCGAGGTAGTTAATCTCTACAGGCCAACTTAGAGGCATTGAAATTTCTTCTGCTACTAAACGAAGTGCGTAACCTTCATTAGTCTTACGCCAAAAAAGAGGCATGGTAGCATTTTTATAGCTTTTCCACTTCCACCCTTCTTCATTCCAAAAGGTTTCATTTTCATAACCTCCATCTTCGATAAAGCCCAAGAATTCGGCATTACTCACAAGGTATTTGGAAGCTTTGAAGTCTTTGACATCTTTGACATGTAAACCATATTCGTTATCCCAACCGTAAAGTGCATCGTCTTTTTTCTTCTCTAAACGAAGGATTGAACCTTTGACACTTAGCAATGAATTTTCCACAACGGGTGTGTCGAATGGGCAAACTTTCCAAAAATCGCTGGACTTTACTTTTTCTAAGGGAAGCTGGCGAATCAGTACAGAAGAGGTTTCAAGATGAATACGCTCATGCTCAATTCCCATCATAATAGCCCAAAATGGGCTTTCCCATGAAATAGGCATCACCAGAGGCAAGGTATCAATCAGCTCTAAAATTTTCGTTTTGACCTGCTCTCGATAAGTCTTAATCTCAGAGATTTGAGGCCATTTGTAGTTTGATTGGTTCAGATCATCCCAACTCATTTCATCCACACCAATCGCAAATATCGACTCGAATGTCGGGTTGATACGCTTGTCAATTAACTTAGCAAGAACGAGTTTATTGATAAAAAACGTCGCTGTATGTCCAAAATAAAAAACAAGCGGATGACGTAGAGGATCGGCCGTGAGGTAGTAACTCTCCTCATCCTTCATCAGCTCAAAGAGCTTCTCATACACCGTATAGGTTTTGAGAAAATACTCTTTGATCTCCGCTCTTTTTTGCTCTGCTGTTCCCACATTGAGAAGAATGTTACGCGTTGGGATAAGTTGCATGTTATGCCTTTAAGCTGTCTTGAATCGCTTTAATATCTTTAAGTGCCAAAGCTAAATCATCAAGATCAAGCATATTCGGACCATCACAGAGTGCCTCACATGGATTGAAGTGTGTTTCAAAGAAGAAACCATCCACACCAACAGCGGCAGCTGAACGTGAAAGTGGGCGCACAAACTCACGTTTTCCACCGCTTTTTCCACCTTCCGTTCCTGGCATTTGTACGGAGTGAGTCGCATCAAAAACAACAGGAGCAAACTCACGCATAATGACAAAACTTCTGGCATCAACAACTAAATTACCATAACCAAAGGTACTACCACGCTCCGTGAGCCACACACCTGCTTTCTTAGCCGCCTCATACCCCTCTTCTTTTACACCTCTGGTATCCAAAACTTTTTTAACCGAATAGCGCATATCCGCAGGGTTTAAAAATTGCCCTTTTTTGATGTTCACCACACATTTTGTTTGTGCTGCTGCAACCAAAAGGTCGGTCTGACGACATAAAAATGCTGGGATTTGAAGCACATCAACGACTTCCCCTACAGGCTTTGCTTGGGTGTAGTCATGAATATCGGTTAAAAGTTTGTAGCCAAACTGAGATCTTACCTCATCCAAAAGTTTCAAGCCTGCATCCATTCCAGGGCCACGAAAGCTGTCGATACTGGTACGGTTTGCTTTATCAAAACTCGATTTAAAATAAAAATCTATACTGGGGTCTTCGTGATAACTCATTAATTTTTCTGCAACCCTAAAAAGGTTGTCTCTGCTTTCAATGACACAAGGTCCTGCGATTAAAATCACTCTTTCTCCTTTGCTACGATAATTCCGCTTAAAACGACTAAGAGTATACCAAATAGTCCAATAATATCTGGTAAACCATCTCCTAATATCACTCCGATAATGAGTGAGAAAAAGATAATCGAATACCCAGCCGCCCCAACAACGCCTGCACGAGTGGTTGCAAATGCTTTGGTCATATAGACTTGCCCAATTGCGCCAGAAATCCCCATAAGCAAGATATAAAGCCACTGCATACCAACAGGAGCGATAAAATGCCCAAGCATAAAATCAAACATAGGCGTATGAAAAAATTCACTCAAAAGCATAAAAAGTGCGGGAAAAATGGTACCAGTAGAGACAAACGCTAAAACGATAACCCGCGTATCATACACTCGGTTAAGCTCTCGCACGCTGGTATAGGCAAGTGCCGCACCAAGGCCACTAAACAGACCAAAAAGATCGGTCTTTGAAAGCATCAAACCGTTGGGTTTCATCACAAGAACAATGCCTAAAAAACCTATAAAAACAGCCAACCACGCTTTCCAGCCCATGCGCTCTTTCAAAAAGAAAAAAGCAAGAATAGCCGTAAAAATGGGTGCTGTTCGAGAAAATGTAATGGCATCAGCCAGAGGAATATGTGCTATATTGTAGAAAAACACCAACATGGAAGCAAAGCCAATGAGCGCACGGAAAAGAAGAAGCCAAGGCTTTCCACCCACTTGTTTAATCGGAAGTTTAAAAATACTAAGTGCGACAATAGTCATCGTAATACCATTACGAAAAAAGACCACTTCTACCGAATCCATATTTTGACTCAGAACCTTAGCAAATGCCCCATCGAACGCAAAACTAAACGAGGAGATCAGCATAAACAAGACTCCCTTGTTAATACTGCCTATAAACTGTCTCAAAATGACTCCGATCAACACTATATTGTACGGCATCTTAATCAATTCCGTGTTAAAATCCGTTGATATTTCCATCGTAAACACGAGTAAAAAGTACGGATCTTCAACATCTTTTAAAATATCACCTTTTAGAGATGCACGATTACGTTTAATGTCATCGCAATAAATACTCTTCTAGCAAATTTTTTACTTAAAATCTTATGGAATATAAATTGTGGTTCACTGTTTGCTTTCCCATCCCAAACGCTCTATGCAGAGGGTTTACCAAAATAACAGCAAACACAGAGTATAATCAACCTAATTATGCAATAAAGGTTACTATGAAAAAAATAGCAATTATCGGGCTACCCAATGTGGGTAAAAGCTCCCTTTTTAATCGTATCGCTAAACAGCGCATTGCGATTACTTCTGATTTCAGCGGAACAACTCGTGACATTAAAAGCCATCAAGTTTATATCACTGAAAAACCATGTCTTCTTTTAGACACTGGAGGACTTGACAAATCAACAGAACTTTTTGAAAATGTTCACAACATGTCGATGGAAGCTGCCAAAATAGCAGACATCATCGTTATGGTGGTTGATGGGAAAATGCTTCCAAGTGATGAAGAGAAAAAAATATTTTATGCACTTCAAGCACGTAAAAAGCCTATCGCTTTGGTTATCAACAAGATTGATAACGACAAAGAAATGGAACGCGCTTGGGAATTTGATGAATTTGGCGCAGACAATGTTTTTCCTATCTCCGTGTCACACAACCGTGGCGTAAGTGCTCTTTTAGAATGGATTGGCGATTTACTCCCTGCTGTTGAAGGTGCCACTCCTCCGCCAAGTGAAGAAGAATCTGAAGAAAATGACGCATTTGAAGATGATTGGGAAGATGATGATGAATTTGCAGAAGAAGACGAAGAGATCATCCCTGACGTTATAGAGCAAGTCGAAACCAATCAGATCAATGTTGCCATCATAGGACGTGTTAATGTGGGTAAAAGCTCTCTTTTAAACGCTCTGGTGGGGAAACAACGTGCCGTCGTCAGTAGTGTGGCTGGAACAACCATCGACCCTGTGGATGAATCAATCGAATATCAAGATAAAGTCATTAACTTTGTTGACACTGCGGGACTTCGTCGTCGTGGTAAAATTGAAGGCATTGAGAAGTTTGCACTGATGCGAACCAAAGAGATGTTGGAGCGTGCCAACATCGCCTTACTTGTTTTAGATACCAGCGAGCCTTTTTTGGAACTCGATGAGCGTATTGCAGGGCTTGTGGAAGAAAACCACCTTGCGTGTATTATTGTTCTGAACAAATGGGACAATCCACTTGCCGATTTTGAAAAAATCACCGCAGAAGTACGAGACCGATTTAAATTTCTCTCTTATGCACCACTCATTACCGTCTCAGCAAAGAGTAAACAACGCGTCTTTAAAATCAAAGATATGATTTTAGATGTCTATGCAAACTATTCGCAGCATCTTCCGACCCGTCAACTGAATGAAATTATTAAGCAAGCGACAATCAGGCATCAGATTCCAAGTGATCACTCTAAAATTGTCAAAATTTATTTTGCAACGCAGTACCTCACAAAGCCACCACGTATTGCGCTTGTTATGAATAAACCTCGATCACTACACTTTAGTTACAAACGCTACCTTGCCAATAAATTGCGTGAAAACTTTAACTTAGAAGGCTCACCAATTCTTCTTTATCCACGTGCAAAAGGCGAGAGAGATAACGAACAGGAAGACAACGGTGCTGAATCTTAAAAACAAGAATATCGTTTTTATCGGTTTTATGGGCGTTGGTAAAGGTACCATCGCTAGGGCACTTATCAAAAGAACCAAGCGCTTCGGTCTTGATACCGATGATCTCATCGAAAGTATGGAAAACCGTAAAATCAAAGCTATTTTTGAAACTGATGGTGAAGCTTACTTTCGCAAGTTAGAGAAAAAAACAGCCAAATGGCTTGAAAAAAATGTAAAAAATGCCATTATCTCAACAGGTGGTGGCTTTTTTAAAGTCGAAAACCTCGATCGAATTGGCACAATTATTTATTTGAAATCAAGCTTTGAAGGTATTTTAAAAAGATTGAAAGAGCATGAAAATGCTGATCTTAAACTTGCTAAACGCCCTCTTCTTACCGATGAAGCTAAAGCAAAAGCTTTATTTGAAGAACGTTCTTCTTTGTATGAAGCCAAGGCAGATATTATCATTGATGTTGAAGAGCGCAGCGTAAACGAAATCGTACAAGATTTAATCACACTGCTTCATTTAAAAGAGAAAAAAGATAAAGAGTAGGACAGATTTATGAGAGTATTAACAGGAATTCAACCCTCTGGTGCGCTTCACATAGGTAACTATTTTGGCGCGATCAAACAGATGATCGACCTTCAAGAAAAGAGCGATTTGTTTATTTTTATCCCCAACTACCATGCACTCACCTCCTTAAAAGACGGCATAGCCCTTAAAAATAACACCCTTGATGCCGCCATTAACTTTTTAAGTCTTGGTATTGACCCTACAAAAGCCACATTGTGGGCACAGTCTGATGTCAAAGAGGTATTAGAACTCTACTGGATACTCTCAGGCTACACACCTATGGGGCTTTTAGAGCGAGCCCACAGTTACAAAGACAAAGTGGCGAAAGGCATTGCAGCGAACCATTCACTTTTTTCTTACCCTGTTTTGATGGCAGCCGATATTTTGCTCTACGATGCTGAAATTATTCCTGTAGGAAAAGATCAAATCCAACATGTTGAAATCACGCGTGACATTGCGATTAAATTTAACAATGATTTTGGCGAAATTTTCAAAGTGCCTGAATTTAAAGTAGATGAAAACGTCGCTACTGTTCCAGGCCTTGATGGCGCGAAGATGAGCAAAAGCTATGGCAACACCATTGATATTTTCTGCACCGAAAAAGAGCTCAAGAAAGCAACGTCGCGCATCGTGACTGACTCAACCCCTATGGAAGAGCCAAAAGACTATGCTACCTGCAATGTTTACGCTCTGGCTAAACTCTTTTTAGAAAATGACGAAGTAGTTGCATTGCAAGCGCGCTATCTTAAAGGTGGCGAAGGCTATGGTCACTTTAAAGCTTATCTCAATGACCTTATTTGGGGTTATTTTGCATCTGCTCGGGAGAAAAGAGCGTATTATTTAGACCATAAAGAAGAAGTATTGGCTATTTTGGATGAAGGTGCGAGTAAAGCTCGTAAAATTGCCACTGAAAAGATGCGCGTCATTCGTGATCTTGTTGGAATTTATCGCTAAGGGATAGTATGTTAGATATTAAATTAATTCAGAATGATTTTGAAAACGTAGCACAAAGCCTACGAAAGAAAAAAGTGGATGAAACGCTTCTTGAAGAGCTTCGCACCATTTCATTGGAACTTAAAAGTGCTCGCCTTGTACTAGAGCCACTTCAAGCAGAACAAAATGCTAAAAGTAAACTCTTTGGCGCTTATGCAAAAGAAGGCAAAGATGTTAATGCTCTCAAAGCCGAACTTTCTCTAAACAAAGAAAAAATAGCAGAAGCTACTGAAATTGTAAGAGCCTTAGAAGAAAAATTAGAATCTCTTGCAACAATCATCCCCAATATGCCCTCTCCTCTTGTACCTGATGGCGAAGATGAAAATGACAATGTGGAACTCAAACGTGTCCTTGAACCTCGCACATTCTCATTTACACCCAAAGAGCACTGGGATATCGATATTAAACAAAATTGGATCGACTTTGAGCGTGGTGTAAAACTTGCTAAAAGCCGTTTTAGTGTTTTGAAAAACGAAGCTGCAAAACTAGAGCGTGCACTTATAAATTACATGCTTGATTTTAATACCAAACGAGGATTTCAAGAGGTTGCAGTTCCTTACATCGTTAACCGCGAAACCCTTATGGGCACAGGTCAGCTTCCTAAATTTGAAGATGATCTTTTCAAAATCGATGGCGAAGATCTCTTCTTAATTCCTACTGCTGAAGTGCCTGTTACCAATCTTTTCAGAGATGAAATTTTAAGCGTTGAAGAGCTGCCTTTAAAAATGACTGCGTATTCTGCATGTTTCAGAAAAGAGGCAGGCAGTGCGGGTAGAGATACCAGAGGCATGATTCGCCAACATCAATTTGACAAAGTCGAACTTGTCTGTATCACCACACCAGAGCAAAGTGAAGCCGTCTTTGAAGAGATGCTCTCTTGTGCATCAGACCTTTTAACTTCACTGGGACTTCCACACCGCCACTTGATGCTTTGTGGAGGCGATCTTGGATTTAGTGCGGCAAAGACGGTTGACCTTGAAGTATGGCTCCCTGGGCAAAATCGCTACCGTGAAATTAGCTCTGTTTCCAATACATTTGATTTTCAAGCACGTCGTGCCAAAATTCGTTTCAAAGAAGATGGTAAAAACCGCTTAGTACACACACTTAATGGCTCTTCTTTGGCGGTGGGTCGAACACTCATTGCTATTATGGAGAATTATCAACAAGAAGATGGCAGCATTGCTATCCCTGAAGTTTTGAAAAAGTATATGTAAGATGGCAGAAGAAGCAGTAGTCATACTTGAAGCTGATCCTTCATCCGCGATTACGGTCGTAGCAGAAGAAGGGTTCGCCCCGATAGAGGAAGAAAATGCGGCAGAAACAGCAGCCGCTGATTCTGCCGCTCAAACCGAAGAAGATGAACAAAAAAGTAAATCTAAAAAGAAATTGCTTATTTTGATTATTCTTGGAGCGGTACTGCTTCTTGGTATTATTATCTCGCTTATAGTCATTATTAAAAATAAAAATAAAGCTCCCGCACCTGTCGTTGTTGAAAAAGTTGTCGAAAAACCTTTTATTAAAGAACAATTTTCACCTTCTAAGATTGACGGTATGATTAAAAAAGCACATCTTTTGTATGAACAAGGCAATAAAGATGATGCCCTAAAAATCTATGAAAGAATTGCTACATTTAATGAAGCAATTTCATACTATAACATTGGTGTAGCAAAACTCAAAGAACAAAATTTCCCCGATGCCCTTGAATCTTTTAAAAAAGCAATCCAAAACAAAGAACATCGCACAATCAGTGCTATTAATGCAGCGGTATGCGCACTTGAAATGAAAGATGATAAACTCTTTACCTACTATATTGACTTAGCTTTTGCCTACCTACCCGAAGAGACTAATGCGCCTTTATACTCTTACTATGTAGGCTTGGTGCATTACTATAAAGACTTTTATCAAGAAGCACTTAGCGCTATATCGCATCCTGTTACTGACTACTATAAAGAAGATCAAGAGTATCTCTCTTCAAAAATATTGGCATCATTAAATTATAACTCTTATGCACTCTCGACACTTGAGAAAATCGAAAAAGAGAGCGATCATTTTACGGTTGGACTGCTCCATGCCAAATTGGGAGAATTTCAAAAAGCTAAAGCGTCACTGCTTAAAGCACTGCAAAATGACCGTGAAAATGCAAAAATAAAAATGGCACTCGCTATGGTGGAAAATAAACTTGGCAATCTTGGCAACACAGCTTCGCTGATGGGTGAAGTCTATAAAGTGCGAGACACGGATGCAAAGCCTATCTATAAAATGCGTGCTATCTTAAAACCTTCACTGTTCGATGTTGACCAAGCACAAGTCGAATTTGAAAAAGAGCTCTTTTTTGACAATGAAAATATCTACAGTCTTATTTTTTACTATGCCCCATACAAGGTGTTTGATGCCAAACAGACGATTGATTATATTCGTAAAGGCAGTATGAATATTTTTATTGATGAAATAGGTCCTGCACTTTCTTATTTGAAAGCAAGTTCTACCATTTCTAAAGTCAATATTTCTATTAGTAAAGGTATCAAAAAGGCACTTGACTTTCATGTCTACGAGGCCAATGATATCTTTTTAAAAATGGTCGAAGAGTATAAAAACCACTCTATATTGCACTATAATCTTGCTCTAACCTATGCCCAAATGGGCGATTATGCTGCCGCTTATAAGAATTTTTCCAAAAGCTACCATCTTGACAGCAATAACTATCTTGCAGGTGTATTTGCACTCATGACGGGTAATTTGATCGGAAAAGACATCACAAAACTCTCAGAAGATGTCAGAGAAAGTATTAACAAAAATACAACTTTAGAAAAAGACAATCTTTACGCTTCCCTTATTCACCTTACCGATGGAAATCACTTTTCGCTGACACGTTGGATAGAAAAAGATAAAGAAGATAGCCCTCTCAATCTTATGCTGAACATTATTGCCGCACAAAAATTGAATAATGAGCGCCTTTACCGTTTAAATACCCAAAAGCTTCAAGCATTGCTTCCAAAAGATATTATCGCCAATCTTATTGCCTTTAATGTCAAACATCAAAAACAGAACATCAAAGCGTATGCTAAAGCTATTCAAATGGAATTTAATAGACTTGCACTTGATTATGATGCCTTTTATTTTGGACCAAAAATTGTTAAAGAACAATACATTAAACTACTTCAAGTGGGAGGGCTCCTCCACCAAAAACGTGATGGTGTTCGTAAAAAAATGGAAGAAGAGCGTGTCGATATTCCTTCCATTATGCAAACACTCGCTTACATGGAAATCTATACCAACAATTTTGAAGAAGCTTTTACGCTGTACAATAAACTGATCGATGACTACGGTAAAAAAGATACCCACACCATCTTTTTAGCCTCTGTAGCAGCCATCGGTGCTGGGCACAGTGAAAATGCTATTGCACTGTTAGAACTTTCAAAACTCACTGATCCTAGCAATGTTGAAAGTAAATATGCTCTTGGATTGTTGTATCAAGAAATAGGAAATTTTGAAGCGGCAAATGCACAGTATCGAACGATTGGAAACATTGGTTTTGTCTCACAATATTTTAGCTTTGCACTTGTAAAATAAGTTACATGTAAAGGTCATCGAGCCTTTACATGTAAAAGTAAAAAGGGTTAAATGCCCTCTTCTTCGTTTGTTTTAATATTTCTAAGATTTTCTCTCATAGACATATAACTATTAAGCGCCCCAATATAGGCTTTAGCTGTTGCAAGCATGGTATCAACGCTTAAACCATGCCCCATAATCGCAGGTTTGCTCTCATCAAATACAACTTTAACAAGCACTCTAGCCATTGCATCTTTACCTTGAGAAACGGCATCCACTTTATAATCTTTAAGCTCACCACTGACACCACAAACACGGTCAATGACTTTGAAAATAGCATCCATGGTTCCATTACCAATCGCAGCATCGGTAATCTCTTTACCATCATGAAGAATCGTAACAGCGGCACTTGGAACGCCTCCAGGTGCACAATCAGAGAGCTGTAAACGTACAAGGTCAAATATTTGAGGGATCTTTGTAATTTCTTCGGCAACGAGTGCTCGTAAGTCATCATCAAAAATCTCTTTTTTCTGATCTGCCAAGATTTTGAAACGATCAAATGCTTCATTAATCTCTTCATCTTTGAGTTCATACCCTAAAGTGCTCAATTTGTCCTTAAAGGCATGGCGACCTGAGTGTTTACCAAGAACAATGGAGTTTTTATCAAGACCAATATCTTTGGCACTCATAATCTCATAGGTTTCCGTATGTTTTAAAACACCATCTTGGTGAATGCCACTCTCGTGTGAGAAAGCATTTTTACCCACAATTGCTTTGTTTGGCTGAGGCTCAATACCTGTAATGGAAGAGACTAACTTGCTTGTTGGGTAAATTTCTTTAATATTAATATTTGTATCATACCCATTGAAATGATCTTTCCGTGTACGAAGTGCCATGACAATCTCTTCTAAGGCTGCATTACCTGCACGCTCACCCAACCCATTAATGGTACATTCAACTTGGCGCGCACCATTTTCAATACACGCAAGAGAATTAGCAACAGCAAGTCCTAAATCGTTATGGTTGTGTACAGAGATAATAGCACGTTCACCAACAAACTCAGAAAGAGACTTGATGATGGCTCCCATCTCCGTTGGCAAACGATACCCTACTGTATCAGGAATATTCAATGTTGTTGCACCTGCATTAATGACAGCGTCCAAAACCTCTTTCATGAAGCTAACATCACTACGACCAGCATCTTCACAGCTAAATTCAACATCATCACAAAATGTTTTAGCATACTGTACTGCTTCGACTGCTTTTTTGATGACTTGATCAGGTGTCATTTTGAGTTTATACTGCATATGAATAGGACTGGTAGCAATAAATGTATGAATTCTGTTTAATTGTGCTTTGGATACGGCTTCACCTGCGGCTTTAATATCGCGATCAAGTGCACGCGCGAGTGAACAGATTCGGCTTTTTGTGACTGCCTCTGCGATACGAGCGATTGCATCAAAATCTCCAGGGCTTGCCGCTGCAAATCCCGCTTCGATGACATCAACACCTAATTTTTGTAACTGTAATGCAATCTGAATCTTCTCTTCAGTATTCATCGAAGCACCAGGGCTCTGTTCTCCATCACGTAATGTGGTATCAAAAATTATAATTTTATTGCTACTCATAGGTTATTCCTTAGTATGGTTGTTGAAAAATTAAAAATAAAAATTGAAAATAAAAAAAATTAGAGGGAAAGAAGGTTTTGCAGGAGAGCGTTTTTGATCTCTATCTTGGGTAAAATTTTGATTGATTTCATAATGCCAATGTTTACGCTATTCATCGCTACTCCTTTAGTAAAATTAAGAGAGGCAAAGTATATCTTTACCTCGAAGTGCGCGTATTATACTAAATTTTTGTGGAATTTGGCAACGACGAAATTATAAATACCACGAATAAGGCCATACCCTAAATAAGCTGTCACTAAAAATGTACCTGCTTCAACAGGATAGATATACAAGAAAGAAAAAACAATAACTAAGTAAACCAGTATTTTAATCAAATACCCTTTTTTCATATCGATCTTTTTAAAACTCGGATAACGAATATTACTGACCATTAAAAACGAAAGCAAGGCAATACCTACGAGCATAACCCATTCAAAACCTTGAAAAAATGGATGTTCTCGATAAAATAAAATCCACATAGAAACAACCACTGCAGCTGTAGGAATAGGAACACCGATAAAAACTGAAGGCTCTGAGACACCAATCATAATGTTAAAACGAGCTAAACGAATGGCTCCAAAGACAACATACATCGCACATAAAAGAGAACCCAGTTTCCCATACATATGCCCTACGCTAAAGTAGAAAAGCATCGCAGGTGCTACCCCAAAAGCAACAATGTCTGCTAATGAGTCAAATTCTGCACCAAACTTACTTGTGGCATTTGTCATTCTAGCAACCCTGCCATCCAATCCATCAAAAATCAAAGAAAGCAAAATATAAACAGCTGCTTTTTCAAATTGCCCATTAGCCGAAGCTATAATGCTAATTACCCCTAAAAAAGCGCTTGCTGCTGTAAAAAGATTGGGGAAAACATAGATCAATTGAAGTTTATTGCTACCATTATTTAACATCATTATCCTTATATGCAAGATAGCCTAAAATGCTCATGCCTGCTTTGACTTCATCATTTAATGAAACTTTAACACGTGTATCCAAAGGAAGGAGCAATGCAACTTCACCATCGCGTAAAAATCCTAATCGTTCTCCTGATTTAAAAGATCCTAATTTAGAAAAAAGTGTAATCTTTTGACTCCAGAGCCCTGCACTAATCACCATTTTAATGGAAGCAAATGCACTTTTACATGTAAGGGTTTTGCGATCTGATAACTGTGAAAAAAGAGGTGAAGAAGATGCTAAAAAAAGACCAAAACGTTTTTTAATATCTACAACTTCCATTGCAAGAGGTGATCTTAAAACACCTACATCCCAAAATGATTTGCGAATAACAATACGTAACGCTTCACTGCCATCACGTAACCCAATCTTGGAAATATCAGTAATAATCCCATCTATTGGTGCAACGATACAATGCGCATCATCTTCTTCTTGAAGACGCTCAGGGTTACGGTAACTGTAAAGCGTTCCACCAAAAATCAGAAAAAAAATCCATGGTAAAAAAGAAAGCGCATAGGAGAAAAGGAAAACCATAAATACAAAAACGATCTGGTTCCAGCCCTCCTTAGCAATAATCTGTGTCGAAGTATAAGAAGTATTACGCATCACTGTTAGATTCTGCTTCAGTAATTTTTGACTCATGCTTCACAAGAGGCGCTTTGAGTTTTGAAGGAATACTAAACTCCACTTCAAATGATTCAATAACTTCACGCAATTGAACACCATCAATTGTTTCATATTCACTGAGTTTTGTCACAATACGTTCAATACATTCACGATACTCTTCCAAACGCGCTTTGACAATGACATAACGTACTTGCAACGTATCTTTAATGTGCTCATCTAGTTTTTCAGCCATTTTTTCACTGTAATCTTTGGTTGTGCCACCATTTAAGAATGTATTACGTTGTTTTTCAAGCACCATTAAACCTGCAACATCACTCATACCATAAATACTCACCATTGCTTTAATAATATCTGTTGCACGCTCTAAATCATTACCCGCACCAGTTGAAATTTCGCCAAGAAACACTTCTTCTGCAGCACGTCCACCAAGAAGTACATCAACTTCAGCGATAAGCTCATGCTTTTGCATTAAAAACTTATTTTCTTCTGGCGTATTCAGAGTATAACCAAGTGCAGCAAGTCCTCTTGGAATAATAGAAACTTTAGAGACTCTCTTCGCTCCCATTGTTGTCTCAGCAATTAAGGCATGACCACTCTCATGATATGCAACAATACGCTTCTCTTCAGGATTGATACGACGGCTCTTTTTTTCTAAACCTGCGATAGCTCGTTCAACAGCATCTACAAGATCAATTTGCTCTACATACTCTTTATTTTTACGTCCGCCTAAAAGTGCCGCTTCATTAATAATATTCGCAAGATCTGCACCTGCAAGACCAGCAGTTAAACGGGCAATCTCTTCAAGGTCAATATTTTTTCCTAGCTTAATGTCAGCACTATGAACTTTTAAAATGTCTTTTCTTCCTTGGAAGTCTGGTTTATCCACCAATACCTGTCTGTCAAAACGACCAGGACGTAAAAGAGCAGCATCTAAAACTTCGGGTCTATTTGTTGCTGCAAGGACAATAACAGGTGATTTATCAGAGCTAAAGCCATCCATTTCAGCAAGAAGTTGGTTCAGAGTTTGTTCTCTCTCGTCATTACCACCCATCATCCCATTGGCTGCTCTACTTTTACCAATAGCATCAATCTCATCGATAAATACAATGGCAGGAGCTTCTTTTTTAGCATTTTCAAACAAATCTCTTACACGACTTGCCCCCACACCCACAAACATTTCAATAAAGCTTGAACCTGATACTGAGAAGAAAGGAACGCTTGCCTCGCCTGCGACTGCTTTTGCAAGCAATGTTTTACCTGTACCTGGAGGGCCTACTAAAAGAACACCTTTAGGAATTTTAGCGCCTAAGTTCATATAACGATCGGGAAACTTGAGAAAATCAACAATCTCTTTAACTTCTTCTTTTGCCTCTTCAACACCAGCAACATCTTCAAATTTGACATTTGGTTTTTCTGAATTAACAAGCTTTTTACTGCTTCCCATTCCAAGAATACCACCACCCATATTTTTTTGCATTTTGTTTGCCAAGAACATCCAAATACCAAAGAAAACAAAAACAGGGAGTACCCATGAAAAAAGAATTTCAGTTAAGATATTGGATTCATTGTATCCACCATACCCTACTTTTTTCTCATCCATTAAAGGAATTAAAGTACTGTCTTCGCCTACTTTTTTAACAACATAAGATGTTTTTTGTGCGCCTTCAGGAGAAAATGCCTTTATCGTTGTCTGTCCAATTGCAACATAACTAATTTGGTTATTACGAATTAACTCTTTTAGTTCATAATAGCTAATATTTTTAGTTGCACTATTTTGAGAACCAAAGCCAGCACCAACGCCGACATCAGAAACTGATGTGAAATTTTTAAATAATACGATAATAACAATGGAAAAAATAGCAAACATTAAAAGTGGATTTTGATTGAAAAAATTTTTCTTGTCGTTTTTATTATCTTTATCTTGATTATTTTGACTCATTTAATTCCTTTGTAACACGAGTGTAAACCACTCCTCTTTTTGATACTTCTCAACCAACTTCATCGAAGAAAATTTGCTTTCTACTTTATCAACATACTTATCCAAAATACCAGAAAGGATCAATAATCCACCTGATTTAACAGCTTTTTGCAAATCAGTAGCTAACATAATAAGTACATCTGCAATGATATTGGCAACAACAACGTCATATTCCTCTTCACGTTTTTGAACAGATCCCGTCCAAATGCGATTAAAACTTTCATTATTAAGTTTAAAGTTTTCTATCGCACTGTCCGTAGCTTGCTGATCAGTATCGCACAAATCAACAATAGCGCCACATTTGCGCGCAGCAATACTTAATATACCGCTACCACATCCAACATCTAGGAGTTTGGTTCCATCATTAACATATTTTTGCAACAACAATAAACAGCCATACGTTGTTTCATGATGTCCAGAGCCAAAAGCAAGAGCAGGATCTATAATAATATTTTTTTTACCTGCATCACCTTCTACCCAACTTGGGTGAATGTAAAAATTATTGACATATAATGGTTGTACAGAGTTTCGATACTGTGCAATCCAGTCTTCATTCTCTTTTACGAGAAGTTTGGTTTCAAGCGTAATATCATAACCAAGAGCTACCGTAAGCTCTTTGGTAAATGCTTCTACACCAAAAAGAAGCATTTCTAAATCTTCTTCACTACGTAAAATGATGCTGCCATTATTTTCTTCAATAGCCTCATCGCTGAGGCTCATGATAAAATCAAGGAAAAGTGGGTATACGCTACTACTAGGGGTTATATGAAGTTCATTATAGGTTTTTTCCATTCAAATTAACCTAAAACATCCTCGAGTTTTTCTTTGAGAACTTGTGGCGTAAAAGGCTTAACGATATAGTTATTAACACCAGCTTTAAGCGCAGTGATAACCTCTGCCTTACCACCTTCTGTTGTAACCATAATAATAGGCATAGTCTCATATTTCTTTTCGGCACGTACTTTTCTGACTAATTCCAAACCATTCATCTCAGGCATGTTCCAATCGGTAATAAGTACATTAATATCAGGTGTTTTTTCCATAATTTGCCAAGCCTCAACACCATGTTCAGCCTCTAAAATATCATTAAACCCTAATCTCTGTAATGTATTTTTAATAATACGGCGCATTGTCGAGCTATCATCTACTACAAGCAGCTTCAATGTCACTCCTTTTATCGTTTAAGTTATTGCTATTGGTTAAATTCTAACCAAGTTTAGTTTGAACTTAGTTTAAAGCGTTTCTTTAGCAACAAATGCAAACGCCTCGCGTAAATCTAAGCTCCCCTCATAAAATGCTTTTCCCACAATAACGCCAGCAACCTTTTGGCTGTGTGTCAATGCTATAATATCGTCTAAATTCTTTAAACCTCCACTGGCTATCGTGGCAATTCCTGAAGCTTCAGCGATAGAGAGTGTAAAATCAATATTCACGCCACTCAGCATACCATCTCTTCCAACATCGGTACAAATGATTGCTTCTACGCCGGCGTCGGCAAAAGCACAAGCAAGCTCTGTCGCTTTCATAGTTGATTTTTCAGCCCAACCTTCTACAGCAACATACCCATCAATCGCATCAATACCAACTACCACGCGATATTTTTGAGACATCTCTTTTACAAAGGCCGGATTTTTCAAAGCGATGGAACCTAAAATAACACGATCAATCCCTAAATCGACATAACGACGAATCGTCTCTTCATCTCGAATTCCACCACCAAGCTCTAACTTTAAGTGACAATTTTTTCGGATTTTTTCAATTTGCTCAAGATTTTTAGGTTCTCCGGCAAAGGCACCGTTTAAATCAACCAAATGAACCCACGAGGAGCCCATCTCTTCAAAAACTTTTGCTACTTCCCAAGGCTCATTCGAATAAATTTTAGCACTTTCCATAAGCCCCTTGGTAAGACGTACGGCTTTTCCATCTTTTAGATCAATCGCTGGTAAAATTTCCATTATAACTCCACAAAATTCTTTAAAATTGCCAATCCATTAGCATGTGACTTTTCAGGGTGTGGTTGAAAACCAAATACATTATTTTTTTGTACTGCACTGGGGAATTCATATCCATAGAGTGTTTTTCCTATGGTGTATTGATCATCACACTGTGCATGAAAGCTATGCACAAAATAGAGATAAAACGATTTTGGCATACCTTGAAATAACGGTGATTCCTTGACTACAAAAAGCTCATTCCAACCCATATGAGGTACTTTGAGACGGGTTTGAAAACGAGAAGTATCAAACTTCACAATCTCTCCTTCGATAAGCCCAAGTCCTGCGCATTTACCAAATTCAACACTACTATCAAACAAAAGTTGCATACCAAGGCAAATGCCTAAAAGTGGTTTTCCTGAATATGCAAAAGCTTTGACTGCTTCATCCATACCACGCTCTTTAAGACAGTCCATCGCATCTTTATAGGCACCAACACCGGGTAAAATGATTTTATCAAATTTTGACACATCATCAGCATTCTTAACAATTTCAACCGCAACACCAAGCTTTTTAAAAGCATTGGTGACACTTCTGAGATTCCCCATATTGTAGTCAATCAAACCTATCATGAATCTCTCTTTTGAGGTATAGATTTAAGATAAAACGCTAATCCAAAAAGTAACATTGTCACACCGCCAATAAGATAAACTGCGTACAAAATATGTGCGGCATCAATAATGGCAAATTTAAAGACAAGCATCAATGCTTCAATGGCAAGGGCGATGATAATAGACCCCAAAAAACGTACCATCGTTTTATGCATACCACCACTGTCATCTCGTTCATTACGACCTAAAACTTCTTCTTCAAAGATCGTTTTCACCAGATCAAAAATGGCGAGTGAGAGGGTGATTAAAATAGTCGATTCAAACATCGCTTTAATATCTAAAAGATCGAACTGCAACCCATGCGTAAAAAGACTTTTCATTCCATTGAAAAGAAGCAACATAGCAATAGCAAGTAAAGAGAGTGAAAAAATTGAATAAATAATTTGTGAACTTTTCCCAAAAACAGACTGTAAAGATGAGGGATGAGCAATTTTTAAAATATGTTCCAACGAGACATCGATACAGGCAATAAATCTTAATATTCCTTGATCATCATAGATCGGATACGAAGCAGTTACGGTAAGATCATTGGTGAGCGTGGAAGGATAAGGATCACTTAAAACACACCGTTTTTCGCGCACCGCACGGTAATAATAAGACTTCCCACTACGATTTTGACCGAGTCCTCCTTTTTTATGAGGATCATCTGTGATGTTGTTAATAAGCTGTTCACCTTTGTGATCAAGCAGATACAGTGCTTCAAACTCTTCCACTTCATGAACAATTTTATCGAGACTTGCAGTAATGACATCTACATTGGGTTCAGGCATACGGTTAGGTATATTACGCGTAAAAAGATAGCACAAATACGCCCTTGCCCTTGTCCTAACCTCAGCAAACTGCTGAATTTCACGAATAATCATATCGTCCCTTTTCTTTTTTCCGTATTGTAACTAAATTTTGAGCTTATAGACTTTAGCATATGCCTCTAAACTAACCGGCTCAAAAAATCGCTCATCATAATTTTCTAATACAAAAAGCTGAATATAAGTCGAATTAAACATATCTTCATCAAGAATTAGAAATGTATTATACGCTTGCATATAGATGATAGAAAAAAGACCATTTGAATGTAGTGTATTTTGTTCTTTAACCAATTTCAAATCAGGCGTATAGGCTGTTTGAATAAAATACTTCACCGGCACTTCTTGTGTTCCAAGTTTAAGCATGCCTCTTGCTTTATCAAGCACGATGCCACTACTTAAATCCAATGTCGCACCAGTATCTCTAAATTGATTTGACTGAAAGAGAAATGGCTGACGCACTGTTTTCCCTGTCATAATATCGATATTGCTAAACTGTGCAACTGTTGGAAAAATACTGAGCATTCGGTAAGGTAAATAAAAATAAATATCGCGTGTTTTAGCAGGTAACACTAAAGGTGTTTGAAGTGCCTCTAAAAAATCATTGGCATCGCTAAAGCCATAATCTAATGTCATTTGAGCTGTATTATTAATAATTTTTTGCTGTTCAATTTTTGTCTTTGTTTCGTTTTGCTCTGCTTCAATAAATGCTTTTTCAGTATATTCGACATCAAGACGAGCAAAGCGTGCAGCACTTTCTTGATTATTGGTTAACATATAACTTACAGGGAAATTAACATCACCACTGTGTTTACCGCCATCAATCAATGTTTTTACATCAGTATAATAACGAAGAGGATAACCATAATCCCACCATGTAACGATATAATCTTCTCGATCTGTTATCTTTCTAAGAGAATCAAGTTGTATGACTTCGGATTGATTCATAACCGTTGGAACACGATATGCAATGACATGCAAAAGGTTTGGATACAAAATTCCGATACTTGAGAGAATTACAAAACTTGATTTCAGAAAACCACCAAGCCGTGCATTAATAAATAAACCCTCGATATATAAACTCCATCTAAACAGTAAATATGCCATCCCTAAAGCACATACAGGAACCGCATAAATTGTAAAGCGAAGTCCTCCCCAAAGTGCTAAAAAACCAAGCCCTAAAAGAGGTAATCCTAATAACATCGCTGGATAGCGTTGTACCATTAAAACATAGCCAAGAAGAGAAAGTAAAAAAGTAATTGTATGCCCACTAATACGCTCTGCAAAAGTGATAAAATCAATTTGCCCCGCTTCGCGCACAGTTTGCATTACAGAGAAAAAGTGCAATGATAAATTATCAGAACTAACTTCAATTATATCTTTAAAAACATAACCCTTAAGTTGTACCCATATGGGACTCAATCCTCCAGTAGCAACAAACAATATAATAGCTGTCCCTAAAAAATTCCAAACATATTTATTCCACGGTGACTTCTTAAAGCTGAAATAAATACAAACAACAAACAATAAACGTATAATACTTGGTAATCCCATCATAGCAAAAAGCATAATAGTTAAAAGTTTGAAATTAAATAAATTTTTACGATCAAAAATTAAAGCATATGCTAAAATTAATCCGAAATAAGAAAACTCAAGTGAATAACTTTGAGGATACCACCAGCGATAAGCAATAATTTCCAAAGCAGTAATTAAAAGATATTTTTCTTCCTTTGTTCTTAGCGATAAAATCAACGACCAAAGTAATAATGTGGGAAATACAATATTGAGCATATCGGTATCGTAATAGCCTACCATCGTACGATTATAGTAGCTCACGGCAATAGATGCTAAAAGTGCAGCCAAAAAACCAACTTCAAGCATTTGAAAATTATATGCAATTAAAATAATAGGAATAACAATTAAAGATCCAAGCACTGCGGGCATATAAAATATAATTGTTTCAAGTGACACAGGAAACACTTTAGCTACAATGTAAGTAAACCACGAAGCTGCTTCTGAAATAGGAGAAAGATCATGCTGTTTGGTAATACCACGCAAAAGATCCCTAGCCCCTTCTGCCCAATAATAACCATCGTTGGTATTGATCATAAATTGATCTGCAAATTTAAAGCTTTCAAAATCATTAAATTGATAAACCCAAATAAGTCTTATTGCAAAGCTAAATGCGAACGCTACAAAAATATATAAAATACTATTTTTAAAAATATTAGATTTGTTCACTGGATACCTTATGATTTATTGTGTTTAAATTCGGGAACAATCTCTCTCAATTTACTTATTTTATCGTTAGATGCAAAAAGTTCTTCAATATCTTTTTCAAGTTTTTCGATTGCATAGTCTGTTTTATGAGCAACCATAATTGACTCATATGCTGTTTTTTTATCACTGTCATTAATTAGAAGTTCTTCATATAATTTTTCACCTGGCCTCAAACCTGTAAATTCAATTGCAATATCTTTTTTCCCAGAAAGATCAATCATCTTCTGTGCAAGATCAGCAATTTTAACGGGTTCACCCATATCTAAAATAAAAAGTTCTCCACTATGCCCAATAGCTCCTGTTTGCAAAACAAGCTCACATGCTTCAGGAATAAGCATAAAATAACGAGTAATTTCAGGATGTGTGACCGTAATAGGACCACCTTGTTCAATTTGTGCTTTGAATTTTGGTATTACAGAGCCACTGCTGCCAAGAACATTGCCAAATCGCACAGAAACAATCTGTGTCTCTTTTGCGTTCACATTTTGAGCATACAACTCACAAATTCTTTTAGTCGCGCCCATAACATTGGTTGGACGAACAGCCTTATCCGTTGAAATTAAAATAAACTTTTCAACACCATGTTTAATGGCAAAATCAATAGAATTTTTTGTTCCTAAAACATTATTTAAAATGCCTTCTTCCACATTTGATTCTACCAGAGGAACATGTTTGTAAGCAGCAGCATGAACAAAAATCTCTGGTTTATAGGTCTCTAAAGCTTTGTCTAAAAGTGTTTTATTTAACACACTTTGCATGATAGGCACAATCTTATCACTTTTAAGCTCTTCCATTAATTGATATAGATTAAATTCACTATGATCAATTAAAATAATTTTTTTAGCATGATATTTGAGGCATTGTCGAACGATTTCGCTACCAATACTTCCTCCAGCACCTGTAATCATGATTGTTTTATTTTGAATAAACTGCGAAATTTTGACTTTATCAAGATCTTTAGGATATCTTGCTAAAAGATCCTCTACGGTAATTTCTTTGAGCTGATTTGATAAAAAAGTATCCGATAAAATTGTATCTAGAGAAGGTAAAATTTTTATTTCATTAAAATAAGGTCTAAATTCTTCATAAATTGCATTAATATTTTTAGGTAATGCAGAGGGAATAGCAATCAAAAGAAGATCATATCTGTTTTCACTCAGTTTCTCTTTTAACTCATCTTTTGAGATAATGCGAACACTATCAATGCTACGTTTTTGAAGTCTTTTGTCATCGTCCACAAAATAGCGAATTTTATACGCGCTATTACGGTACTCTTCTTCCAATTTTAACCCAGACTTTCCAGCGCCATAAATCACCAACGTTTTATCTTTATGCATGCGACTATGATTGACCCAAAAATAGTAAAGATACATGACAAATGTGATCGAAAAAAGGTATAAAAAAAGTTCTGAGAGCATTAATGCTAAACGTACTTGCGTATAAAAAAGAGGTGCATATACACAAAAAGCAACAATATATACAAGGCTTTTAAGTAAAAAAGTCTTTTGGGTTACTTTGGACCACGAGAGCGAATAATCTTTAAAAAGGAAGATGGATGCAAACACGCGAACACTTATTACAACAGCCATAACATCAAATTGAATCGGATTATGGAATATCCAAAATGTCCATGTAAAAGTCACACTCGTTAAGGTGATAATGACTAAAATATTTAAAATACGTTTATCGAGAGCTAATAACATTATTCAAAGTTCTTTCGTTGATCTACAATTTTAATAGCGCCATAAAGCACTAGAACAGTTATCATAAAATACACTATTGTATAACTTGATTGAATGAACGCACTATACCCTAAAATCAATAAAATGAGATTAATTCCCAGTGAAAAGAATACGACACGATCATGTGAAACACCACTTTGAACTAGTCGTTGATACGCATGTTTTCGATGTGCCTGAGAGAGCTTTTCATGATTTTGGTACCGCCTAAGCAGTGTTAAGGTTGCATCAAACCAAAAGAGCCCAAAAAGAATAATCCAAACAAAGATAGAGACTTCATGGTTCTGATAATAAAGGGAAAAAATAGCAATCGTATACCCTAAAAGCGTACTGCCCACATCACCCATGAAAATTTTAGCGCTATGCCAGTTCCAGACTAAAAACCCAGCAACGGAAGATGCTAATACTAAGAAATGATCACCGCCTAGAATAAGCCATCCCGCAACGGCTAAAAAGATCGCTTCGCTTCCAGCATACCCATCGATTCCATCTAAAAAATTATAAAGGTTGATAAACCACACGATGCCTAAAAACGCCAACGCATTAGTAACCAATGAATTTTCAAGTACCCAAAATCCAAAATCAATTTTGCCCAATCCACCTAAAGCATAAAGCCCCGCTATGCTCACCAACGCTTGAACAAATAACCTTAATTTAGGTGACAATTCATAAAGATCATCGAAATAACTGACAATGGAGAGCAAACTTCCGCACATCAAGGCATAAAATAAAGAAGGCTCAAGTTCTTTACATGTAAAAAGATAAATGAGCCCCAAAAACCATGTCAAGGCGATAGCAATACCACCTCCATGTGGTATTGGCACAGTGTGAGAACTTCGCTCATCGGGTATTGCTAAAAGTGATTTTTTAAGAGCAACTCTACGAATACTAAATGTTGCCAATAAAGATGCTAAAAATAAAAATCCATAAATCATGAAAAATCACCATCACATATTTTTTTTATTTTTTTGTCATAAATTGCTATGATTTTTTTTTCATCAAATTGTTCTTTCATAAAATTACAAGCATTTTGACCCAACTGTTGAAGAGAAAATGGATCTAACGTAATTACCTTTTCCATAGCCTCTGCTAAACTTGCAATATTTTTTACTTCACATAAAAAACCATTGTAACCATTTTTGACAATATCTTTGCAACCAGGGACATTTGTAGCAATTAAAGGTTTTTCCATTGCCCCTGATTCAATCAAAGTCATACCTTTCCCCTCACGATACGAAGGCAGTACGACACATGTAGCCTCAGCAATATATTCTCGCACGTCCTTTGCATAACCTAAATAGTTAATAACACCTTCTTGATGCCATTGTTTAAGTACATCTGCACCAATACCTTGAGGATTACCATCGTCAATGTTTCCTAAAAGCTGAAATTCGACATATGGATATTTTTCTTTAAGTATTTTTGCCGCTTGATAATATTCACCGACGCCTTTGTCCCATAACATTCTTGCTATCAACAAAAATACTTTATTTGTATTGTGATTTTGACGAGGCGAAAAGTAGTGAACATCAACGCCTTCACTTGGTAAAACAAATGTTTTTTCATTTGCAACTAAAGAACGATTTACAAATTCAGTCCTATCATCTTCATTAATAAACCAGACTTCCTTAGGAAAATATAAAGCTATTTTATAGAGGAAATGCGATATTTTAGAAATAAAATTAGTATGAATAAATGTGTATCCTAGCCCTATATTCACAGCTATAGACTTAATGTTAGCCAACCTTGCAGCAAATGAGCCGTAAATAATAGGTTTAATTGAATAATTAAAAATGACATCCGGTCGAATTTCTTTATAAACCTTATAAAGTGTCCACATGAGTTTTATATCTTCGAGAGGATTAACACCTTTTCTACTTAATTCAATATCAATACAATGGCATCCCATCTCTTCCAATTTTTGAACAAACTCGTCATCTGGTGCAACAATATAGATATGATGCCCTTGCTGAATTAAATGCTTTAAAAGGCCATGTCTAAACTTTATCATTGCCCATGTAACATTTGAGGTAAAAAGAATTTTCTGAACCTTCATGACTTTTTGTGTTCTCCAAAACGATAAAAGTATATTTTTTTTCTTAACCATTCCGACAAACAAATATTACGCAATACTTTAACAATGACGCCTGCGACAAAAATTTTAAAATTTATTTTTGAATGAAATGCAACTTGAATAAGATTCCAATCAAAAATTCGCAAAGGGAGTTTATCCACGCTTTTAGAAATAATCTGATTGATAGTTCTGTTAACATTATCTTTAAAAATTAAAAAAGTATAATGATTCATATCTTTTTTGCTTAAAAGCTTTTTATATTGACTATTATTGATATAGCTGTTGAGAACTAAAAACATGTCATTCTCATGCACTCGAACTCTCATGTTATTGTATGAGTAACTTATTTTAGAGAGTCGATACTTCATAAGTGGCTTAGTAAGAAAGCCAAATGGTCCAAAATGTGCGAGCCTTAGCCAGACATCAAGATCAGCAGACGTTTTAAAATCCACTCCATTCCATTTTATTATCTTATTTTTTAAAAGTTCAGTTCTTGCCATAACACTAGGACATGTAATAATATTACCATACATTAATGTCATTTTTAGAAGATCCATCTCATTATTGAAGACATATATAACTTTGTTTTGCATTTCAGGTACCAAAAAACGCTCTCCAGTAATATCAGAGTCTTCATCAACAGTATAAGCATGCACAGCTACAGCACTACTGGAAGAATGTTCTTCTAAAAACTTAACCTGCTCTTCTATCATCGTAGGTAAATAAAGGTCATCTGCATGAAAAACAGCGGTGTACTCTCCTTCTGCATTTTGAAGGCACTGGGTAAAATTAGCCTCACCACCGATATTAACTTCATTTTGAAAAACATGAATATTAGAATATCGCGCTTCATATCGCTTTAAAATCGCAATACTATTATCCGTTGAAGCGTTATCAAATATTTTGATGAGAACATTTTTATATGTCTGATTAAGAAGAGAATCTAAAGTTTCTACAATAGTTTTTTCATTATTGTAGTGCGGAATACAAATGCACACTTGTGCTTGCTTATTCAAATTATGCCCTTCTTTTTAATATACCAAAAATAATATCTTTATCTTTTTCATGTAAAAATCGCCAAGTAACATAAAGATATAAGCCGAATAAGACAAAATATAATATAAATTTTATAAAAAAAACATCAATAGAAATCGTAAAAATCGCTAGTAATAGAGATGGAATAATGAGAAAAATAAAATGTCGTATAAAAAAACTAGATTCAAAATAAACTCTTCCATTAGTAAGTTTTTTAATAGCTTGTGGTAAAAATAAAAATCCTGTGAAAAATGAAGCAAGAGCTGTTGATAACGCGACACCTCCAATACCAAAATATTTTATGAGAATAATTGATAGAACTAAGTTTAAGATAGCTTCGCTCCAAGCAATCCATAAAGTCTTATTTGCATAATTTAAACTTAAAGTAATGGTTGCATACGTATTGACAAACGACAAAATAAATCCATAAAAACCCAATGAAAAAATCAATAAATATCCCCCAAATGCATGTTCATCTCCTGTCCATAGTTCAATGACATCTTTTGCAAAAAAAAGTAGAGAAACCCAAACAAATCCACCAATAACAGATAAAAATTTCAAAATTGAAGAAGCATAAATTCTTATTTTTTCAAAATTATTTTCAGCATAGGCATTTCCGTATATAGGGCTCATCACACCATTGATGATAGCCGAAAAGATGAAAATATACGTAAAGATTTTAAAAGCTATAGTATAAGGCGTTACAAACTCTGGAGATAGAAAATGGTTGATAACTAAATTGTCGGTACTCCAAACTAAGCTTGCAGCAAGTCCAACTTGAAAGAATGCAAAACCACTTTGCAAAATCTCTTTTGTTGAGACAACATTTGAACCATGAATATTAGCATTTAAATATCGAAATTTAAGAATAACATGTATTGCAGCGGCAACGCCTAAAAACCCTTGACAAAATAATGTCAAAATTGAAAATACAAAAAAATCAAGTTTCATATAATAGCTTAAAAATAAAACTAAGAAACAAAGTATCATATTGAGAATTTGATAAACTTCCGATACATAAACAAGGTTCATCCCAACAAAGAACTGTATATACGTATTTAAAGGTATTTTAATCAACGTAATGATGACAAACAATATAAAAACTTTTTTTGTGATTTCTTCATATTCTTCGCTAATATTACCCAATAACGCAATAATCCAAGCATCATTCGTGCTAATTGATAAAAGAAAAATTATAATCAGCAAAGTAACAATACCACTTAAAAGAATAATTGATTTCTGAAGTATCTGGTATTTTTGATCTGATCCTACTGTTTTAGCAACTAAAGTACTCATAGCTGAAGGGATACCAAATGAAACACTATTTAAGTAACCTGCAAGCCCTAAAATAAGCACCCATATGCCAAATAAATTAGCTCCAAAATACTCTAACATTAAAGGAACTGAGATAATACCTGTTACCAAAGTCACTATTTGCCGCAAGTAACTAATTGAGACGCTTTTAAGAAATATAATTTTTGACATAATTTTTAAAATACTTACAAATTTTTAAAATATTAAATCCACCACGGGGTAACCACATTAACTGTCTTGGCATTAATAACAATGGTAATGCAATTAACCAAAAAAAATAATCGTATTTGAACACGTCAAACATATCTCTCATAATCTTTTTATTTAATCTCATCCCAAACTCTTTTGACTGAACTATAGCAATTAATAACGATATTCGGGATTGTCTTGTTTCAAGATATTTAACAATTTTTTTATCATATCCTTTATTTATCATTGATCTAATAACCTTGATATGTAAGAGTAAGAGTAAGACTAAGTAACTATTTGACTTTGTCCACCAACCATTGGCTTCACGATATAAGGTAAAATAGGGCTTTGGTAAAATCAATGTCTTACTTGCTTCATTTAAAGCAATCATACTAAGTATCCTTTCGATATGACACCAACCATCAACTACAAATTGCTCACCTGAGACTTGATTCCATAAATTCTTATTAACAATATTTGAAGAAACTGCTGGTCCATATTTATTGTATAGAAAATTATTTTTCCCTTCTAATATAATATCTTGATTAAAAATATAAATTTTATCATCGGTAATTTTATCTTTGCGTTCATCGTATATATCAAAATCAAGAAGAATATTTGTATATTCTATATCACCTATTAATTTTCCAATTAAGCGTTCTAAAGCATCTTCTTTCACTTGTTCCCCACACCCTAAAAACCAAACATACTTTCCTGCTGCTTTTTTGACAATACTATCAATATTGCCATCATAACCAATGTTTGTCTCATTTTTGAAATACTGTATTTTTATACCACTTTGCATAAAAGAACGAACAATGTCTTGTGTATTATCTGATGACGCATTATCGGAAACTAAAATCTCAATCAATGAATCATGGCAAGAAATTTTTTGTAATGCCTGTATTATACTTTTTATTGTGTTCCCAATACATTTATCACCATTATAAACAGGTAAACCTAGTGTTAAAAGCATTCTTTATCCAATGTTATTCACAATAGTTTTAGCAAAATATTCACTACTAAATACATATGCTTTATCGCTATTTAAGAATAATTTAATACTATTTAAATAGTTTATATAAGTTTTTTTATCCATATTTGATATGTAGAAATATAACTCTTCATAAGTTTCAAAATTTCTTTTATCGATAAAACACTCTTTTGGGATGTGTTCTGTTATATTGTTTGCTCCCCAGTAAATCGGCACGCATCCAGCAAAAAAACAATCAAAAATCTTTTCAGTAATATAACCAGGTATATCTCGTGCATTTTCATAACAAATAGCAAATTTATACTTTTCTAGAACTTCTTTTTTAGACTTTATTTTTCCTTTATAACTTGCATAATGAGGTTTAAATAATTTCAAAATTTTTAATTTTTTGAATAAAAATCTTATATACTTATTTTCATGTGTATAGTCGTCCCAACCTATCCCATAAAAATCAAAATCATCAAGATGATATTTTTCAAACCATTTAATAGCATCTAAGCGTTTAGTATAAAGTTCTAAAGGATGTTTAACTTTTTTATTCCCTGCAACTAAAGTACAAAGTTTTTGTTTTTGACTTAAATCTTTATGAATATTTTGTGAAATTTCTTGAGAAAAATTCATTTTAAAATACTTTTTGTTGTCAATAAAATCATCATGCCATGTAAAAATTTTATTAAAATGTTGATGTTTAGCTAAGTCCCAATTATTTTGTTTTATAAGTTCACTTTCGAAAAGTAATAAATACGATTTTTTATAATTATCCTCTAATGGCAATGTTAATGGCATTTCATTATACAGTACTATTTCAGAATCATCGATAGAATAAATGTCCTGAGTTGTCAAATCATACCCATTTTCCTTAAATTTCTGTTTTAAAAGATAAAATGGATACATGCAATTATCTCGATTGATCATATTGTCTTTTAAATCAAAAAGTTTATTATCTTGATAGGCCGTAGAGACTACTATACATGCTTTCTTCATTGTATTTGATCCAGAACCATGCGGAGTCTATGAATATATCCATGTTCTAAAACAGACCTATTATGAGAAGAATTTTTAATATTTTCTCGCTCCTCATTATTTTCTAAATAATAACGAATTAATAATTCAGCCTCATCAACATCTTTATAACAGACAATCTCTTTCCCAATATCAAAATAATCCTCGATACAAGGGACGTAGTCTGTTAATTGAAATCCATTAAAATAAGGAATTTCAAAATTTCTAGCTTTAATTTGACTTGCGCTTTTTTTACTTCTCATTAATAAAGGAAGCGCTTTCCAATGACTCAATAAATACCGCAAATCAAAACTATTACTGTTAGAAAGGTTTAAATTGATTTTAGAATTAGCAAAAACTCTATTCATGGCTTCCGCGCTTAATGAACCATTTTCCCATCCATTGCCAAATACTTTTACATGTAACCCTCGTTTTTGCAATGTCTCAATAAACCATTTTCGATAAGGATGAAACCCTCCAACAAATGATACATCGTAAAGATAACCAGAAAATTCTGGAATTTGATGGTTATTAATAGCTGCCCATTGGCTATAAATAATATTGTTCTGTCCTAAAGCTTTATATTTAGTTATAGAAAACTTATCAGTTGTAACGCAATATGTAAAATAAGGTGCATAATGCGATGTGAAACTATCGAATCGCCATTGATCATCACCAAACCAGTTTATAGTAGTAAATCTAGACTTTAAATAATTTAATGTTTCGATTTCAAACTGCTCTTGAAATAATGAAAAAAAGATTAAATCTGGCAATAATCTATCTGCTTTATTTTTCAAATCTTCTTGAAGCTTTTTTAAATCGCCAGATAAATAGTCATCGTAATAAAATGTCTCAACGATATGACCTAATATTTGCAGAGAATTTATAAATCCATCTTGTCCTATTATATTACGTCCACGCTCTTTAATGCCATAGTCATATTTTAAATCAACATATAGTATTTTCACAGGGCGATAAATTCTCTAATTTTAGTAATCATATAATGGATAGCCTCATCACCCATACCAGGGTATAATCCAATCCAGAAACTATCATTCATAATCTTATCAGTATGAGGTAACGTTCCAATCACTCTATACTCTTTATCTTTTTCAAGTGCGTCAAACATTGGATGTCTTAGCATATTACCTGCAAAAAGATTGCGTGTTTGTATATTGTTGTTCTCCAAATATTCAACCAATTCATTACGTGAAAATTTCACGCCTTCTTTTAAAGTCATCATAAAACCAAACCAGCTAGGATCACTAAGGGGTTGCAGCTCAACCAAGGTTAATTCTTGAACATCTTTAAGACCCTCATAGAGCTTTTTAAAATTCTCTTTTCGCTTTTCAACAAAACTGGGAAACTTCTCTAGTTGTGCACACCCAACAGCGGCTTGCATATCAGATACTTTGAGATTAAATCCAAAATGGCTATACACGTATTTATGGTCATATCCTGTTGGAAGAGTTCCAAATTGTTGCGTAAAACGGCATCCACAGGTATTATCAACACCACTTTCACACCAACAGTCTCTTCCCCAATCACGCATGGAAAGCATAATCTTTTTGAGAAGTAGATTGTCAGTATACGTCGCGCCACCTTCTCCCATCGTCATATGGTGTGGAGGATAAAAACTGCTTGTTCCTATGTCACCCCATGTACCTGTTGGTTTACCATCATAGGTTGAGCCAAGCGCATCACAGTTATCTTCGATGAGCCATAGATTGTGTTTATCACAAAATGCTTTCACAGCCTTAATATTAAAAGGATTTCCTAAAGTATGCGCTATCATCACTGCTTTTGTTTTTGGACTCAATGCTTGTTCTAACTGACTAACATCAATATTAAAATGTTTAAGTTCCATATCCACAAATACAGGTACTGCGCCGTATTGAACAATGGGTGCAACCGTTGTTGGGAAACCAGCAGCTACGGTGATGACTTCATCACCTCGTTTGACTTGTCGTTCTTTTAAAAGAGGTGATGTTAAAGTATAAAACGCCAATAAATTGGCAGAACTGCCACTATTGACCAAAAATGCCCATCTTACATGTAAAAACTTTGCCAACTCTTTTTCAAATTTTTTAGAGTAATCCCCATACGTTAACCAAAAATCAAGCGAACTATCCACAAGATTGACCATCTCTTTTTCATCAAAGACACGCCCTGCATAATTTACCCGACTTTGCCCTGCAACAAAGGGTTTAGTTTGGTTTTTTTTATGCACTAAGTCATAATACTCTTTGGTTTTTTCTAAAATTTCTTGTTTGAGTTGTTGCTCTTTTGTCATTATTTCCCTTTCCACATTGTATCTATTGCTTTTAGATACGGATCTTCTTTGATTGTTTGTATATCTAATTTATCCAAATTTTCTTGAAAATAAGATCTCATCTTGACTATCGCATTTTCATGAGATGTAAATTGAAAATCTCCGATCTCTTTTAAAAGACGCTCATTGCTAGACGTATACTCATGATTCAGTCCATCGTTGATAATTCTGATCTCCGATTTAAAATCACTGACTTCATTCACTAAATTTGCCAATGAAATAAGATCAATTTTATCTCCAGTCGTAACATTGTAAATCTTCTCTTTTAGATCCTTATGGATAACGAAGTCGATCATTCTAACTAAATCATCGACATAAATATAGTCAAAATAGACATTTTTATTAATGCTGATTGGTAAGCGCAAAAGATTTTTAACAATTGCATTTGAAATGAACTTATAACGATAGTTTTCATATTCACCATATGCACCAAAAATCCGTAATTGCACGATATTTTGAGATCTCTCAATATATCGTGATGCAATAGACTTATAAAATCCATATTCATCTAGTGGCAATGCATCCAAATAATCTTCTTCTTTTGCATAAACAATGGGTTTATGTTTGCCATACTCAGCACCGCTGCCAAAAGAGATGATTTTCTTTACGTTTTTTTCATGTTTAGCAATATTGAAAAAAATTCGCAAATTGTACTCTGTAACGCTTTTCATATCAACGGTATCACGTCCACCACCACGATTAGCGGTATGCACTATAATATCTATTTTATTCTCTAAAACATACTTATCTACTGCTTTTTCATCACTTAGATCAAGCTCTCCACTCGATGGTGTAAGAAGCACATAATTGTAATGTTGCAAAAGATATTCTTTAAGATTAGAACCAATAAAACCATTGGAGCCTGTTACGAAAATATTCATACTAAATTCTTCTCAAACCACTGTATAGATTTTAGCAAAGCATCATCAATATGAACAGCGATATCCAACCCTAATTCACGTCTAGCATAATCAATATTAGGAACAAATTCAGAACAATCATCATTCATATTTAGAGTTTCAATACTGACGCTACTTCCAACAATATTTTTTATTTTTAGGGCAACTTCTTCAAGAGATATTCCCATATCGCTACCCAAGTTGTATGCAGCACCATTTTTACCATTTGCTAACATATTCAAGATCCATAATGCCATATCGGTTGGATACATATAACTTCTGATAGGTTTTCCGTTTCCTAAAATTCGAATATTTTTTGTTTTCAGCACATCTCTTATAAAACTATTGATAGCCCAAGGTTTATTGAGACTCATGAAAGGTCCTATAAAAGAAAATGGCCGGACTTGAACAATAGGGAGTTTATGTAAGCTTCTGTACGCATTAACAAGTGTTTCAGCATATCTTTTTGCTTCAGGGTATATTGCTGTTATACTGTTACAATTTAATTTTCCAAAATCATTTTCGGTAATATTATGACTATCCAACGTACCATAAATCTGTCCTGAACTAAGGTGTACGATTTTCTCTAATTTTTCTAGTAATAAAGCATTTTCCATGGTATTTTTCGTACCATCTGTAATGATATTCATAGATTCTATAGGATTAGACATATAAATTCTATTATCTGGAGAACTTGCAGCATGAATAATATAGACAATATCTTTAGGAAACTCACGAATATTTCTGATATCATCTTGGATAAAAATAATATCTTGACGACTATCAATGAAAGTATCTAGTGCCCCCGTAGCATGCCTTGCAATAAGATATAGTTTAACATTAAAATGATATTTATCATTTAACCATATCAATAACTGTATTAACCATGTGCCAATAAAGCCACTACCCCCGGTAATTAAAATTGCTTTATTTTTTAATTTTTCAAGATTTGAAATATCTTTTTCTGTTAAAGTCAACAAATCAAATCCTTTTTTGTAATTTAAGTGCTATATCGATAATAGTATCTTCTTGTCCAGCAACTACTTTTTGTTTTCCAAGCTCCATAAAAATATCTCGCGGATCGACATTGAACTCTTTAGCAATTCTCTTAACATGTTTAGAAAAACCAGAAAAGACACCTGCTATAGCGCTAACAATACTTAAAGATGAAATAGTAATTGGTTCTTTAATCAAATCTTTTTCTACCAAATCTGCTACGTCCAATAGCCTATATAAATCAACATTGGTTTTATAATTCATTTTTTGAAGAACTGCTGCTAAAACTTCCATTTGTGCATTGCCAGCTCCAGCTCCAAACCCTTTTGTTGCACCATCAATAATCTGAGCACCTGCCTCGATAGCAACAAGAGAGTTTGAAATTCCTAATCCCAAATTGTTATGTGCATGAAAACCTACAGGGACATTGAGATTTTGTGATAAGAGAGTAATTCTTGCTTTGACGTCATCTGGCAAATAGCTACCTGCTGAATCTAAAATAACAATCGCTTCTGCTCCATATGTTTGCATCTTAATAGCTTCATCAAGTAAAATCTCAGGACTTGCCATATGACTCATCATTAAAAGCCCATAAGCTTCTTTCCCTTTTTCTCGAACATACCCAAGATGACGCTCTGTAATATCAGCTTCAGTACAATGACTCGCAACACGAACAATATCAACACCCCAAGATAAAGCTTTTTCTATATCTTTTTTAATTGTCGCAAATCCAGGTATAACATGAATACCCAATTTCGTATGTTGTAAATTATTTTTCGCTGTTTTAATAAGAATTTCATCGCTTAGTTGACTTTGGCCAACAAGAACAGAAGATGCTCCTAATCCATTGCCATGCCCAACTTCTATAGCGTATACACCTGTTGTATCTATCGCTTTTGTATATTCATCTACTTGAGAAATTGAAAGCTGATGAGAAATAGCATGAGAACCATCTCTCAATGTAACATCATAAAGATTGATTTTATGTATCATAGGCAAACCTCTTTATTTTTTGCAAATTCCTCAGCTAATGCTATTGCGGCAGAATTAATAATATCCAAGTTTCCTGCATATTTTGGAAGATAATCACCTAAGCCTTGTACCTTAATAGATAAAATGACTAAACCATTATCGTATACTGGTTCAAGGGCTAGAAAATAGCCTGGAACATAGGATTGAATAATCACTACCATTTTTTTTATCTCAGAAGAAATTAAATCCATATCAGGATTATTTATTTTTAAATAAATTGTTGTATTCATATCAATACTAGGTTGAGCTGGATTTAAATTTATAATAACTTTTACATTTTGAGCGCCCGTAAAATGAGACAATGCTTTTTCAGTCGTTTCAATATATTCATCTATATTTGCTCTCGTACCAGGTCCAGCACTTTTTGATGCAATTGTTGATACAAGCTCAATATACTCTATACTACTTACAACTTTACTAATGGCATATGCTATAGGAATTGAGGCTTGACCACCACATGTGATCATATTCAGATTATCATATTTTAAAGCTTCGTCCAAATTAACAGCTGGAATAGTAAATAATCCCAATTTTGCAGGAGTTAAATCAATAACAATTTTATTAAGTTGTTTTAAAATAGGGGCATGTATTTTATGGCTTGATGCAGATGTCGCATCAAATACCAAATCACAACATTCTGGATTTTCAAGAATGGCATCTATTCCTCTATCACTTAAAGTAATACCTAAAGACATGGCTTTTAACATTCCTTTAGAACTTAAATTCCTGCCTGCAAACAAAGTACATTGTAAATAAGGTGATCTAGAAATTTTAATTAATAAATCAGTGCCTATATTGCCTGTACCTAAAATTGCAACTTTGAACTTCATCAATTAAGACTCCATGTGAATATTAGCTTCGTATTCTTCTCTTGCCAAGAAAGGAAACATATCATCATAAGGCATAGAAATCATTTTCCCATCATCTAATTTCTTAGAAGCAACCCTAGGTATCAATAATTGATTTTCTGGCGTCATGACTTCAAAAATAACAGGACCAGTATAATCAATAAGCTCTTTTATCTTTTCATTCATTTCAAAGATATTCGATAAACATATATATTTAATTCCATACAAAGTAGCCACTTTTTCCATAGATGGAGTAGACAATCCTGTTGCACTACTTTCTCCTATGAGTCGACCTTCCATAAAATTATTTTGAGTATGTCGAATGAGAAGATAACCATTGTTATTTAAGATAATTGTTTTTACTGGCAAATGATAATGTGCAATTGTTTGAAATTCTTGCAAATTCATTTGGATAGAGCCATCTCCGCTAATACAATAAACGTCTTTCCCTTCATCTTTAGCCAATGAAGCTACACCAATAGAAGCGGGGCTATATCCCATTGTCGAAAGTCCACCTGTGATGATATGCCTTTGTCCAAACTTAACTTTAAATGCTTGTGCATGAACATGAAAACATGAACCTGTATCTGTCACAATGACGGCATTTTTATCTAAAGTTTCTGAAAAAACTCTCATGAAGTGATAAGAATTAACGCCTTCTGTTTCATTCATATATTCCAAGAGGTCAACTGGATACTTATTCTTCCATTCTTGATTTTTTTTCAACCATCCGATATATGATTCTTGATTTGGTTGAAAATTCTTCAAAAGAGATTTCATACACACTTTCACATCACACAATATTTTAATAGCCTTATCAACAGAAGGTTTTTCAAATTCTTTTGGATCAATCTCGACAAGAATTATTTTAGAATTTGGTGCAAAAGCTTGATAATCATGCCCAATGAGTCCAATACTTAAACGAGAACCTAAAACAAGCAATACGTCGGAATTTTGCACAGCAAAATTCCCGGCCCTATCTCCATATGTTCCAGGCCTTCCTATAAAATTTGGATGTTCATGATCTAAAATATCCATGCCCATTCTTGTCGTCACGATAGGAATTCCAAATGTATTAGCTATCTCATTTGCTTCTTGTATTGCATCAGCTTGTTGTACTCCAGCACCCATCAAGATAACCGGTCTTTTCGCTTTATTCAATTCTTGAATAATCAGCTCAATATTACATGATTGATTTTTTAATAATTCTTGATCTGGCTCAAAGCTATCATATAAGTCAGGATCAAAGATAGCTCCTTGTATATCAATAGGACATTCAATCCATACGGGACCAAAGGGTGCTTGATGAGCTATAAAAATAGCTTTTTCAATATTATATTTTATTTTACTAATGTCATCTAGGATAACTGCAAACTTCGTTACTTGCTCAAAAATTGGTAGTGTATTAAACCCTTGTAAAGAAAATTGTCGGGGAGTTGTTACATGTACTTGTTCAACCTTAGATTGACCAGAAACAATAATGCAAGGGGAACGATCAACATATGCACCAACAACACCTGTTAAAGTATTAAGTGCTGCAGGTCCTGCTGTCACATAAACAACACCAATTTTTTTAGAATATCTAGCATACGCTTCCGCAGCCATTGTTGCAGCTTGTTCATGATGAAAAAAATAAGTATCTAAAGTATCTTTTTGTTTATAAACAGCATCTGTTAAATGCATAATCATTCCGCCAGTAATCATAAAAAGCTTATTACCACTAACTTTAGCAAGCTTTTGTGTTAAATAATCTGCAACTCTGATTTTCATGCTTTACTCCACTCAATCTTTTTTTCTTGTGCATCTTTCACATAATTTTTCAAATCATATTGTGTCAAAAGTTCATTTTTTTCATAAAAAGCTTTATACCATTTTACAGTCTTTTCAAATGTCTTCTCACTCTCCCACACATCTTTCCAATGAAGCTTGATATGGGCTTTGGAACAATCTAATTTTAATAAATTGGCTTCATGAAGTTGATTTGGAGTTTGATTAATCTCATAGTCAATTTTATCCCAATGCTGTTTTACATGTAAAACAACTTCTTCAACACAAATACTTCCTTCATCACTTGGTCCAAAGTTCCATGCATCTGCAAATTCAACTTGTTCTTCAAGCAATTTTTGCCCAATATGCAAATACCCACTCAAAGGCTCAAGGACATGTTGCCAAGGTCTTGTTGCTTTGGGGTTACGAATACTCACTTTTTTACCTTGACTAACGGATACCATAATATCAGTCATCAATCTATCTTGTGCCCAGTCACCACCACCAATCACATTACCTGCACGACACGTTGCTAAAAGAGTATGATGTGTGTGTTTATACTCACTAGAATTAAAGTAAGAATTGCGATAAGAAGTTGCTAATAGATCAGCGCACCCTTTAGAAGAACTATACGGATCATACCCACCCATAGGGTCATTCTCGCGATACCCCCACACCCATTCTCTGTTTTCATAGGCTTTATCACTGGTAATATTTACAATTGCTTTAACCTGATGTTTACGACACACTTCAAAAACTTTCAGCGTTCCTATCACATTCGTTTCGTAGGTTTCAATTGGATTTGCATAAGAAGGCCTAACTAATGCTTGCGCTGCTAGGTGAAAAACAATATCTGGCTTATACGTTGCAAATGTTTGTTCAAGCTTTTCTAAATCTCTTATATCGCCTGCAATAGATATCATATCAAGGTCAAGCAATGCTAAATGATTTGGTTGGGTAGGTGCTTCTAAAGAATAGCCTATGACGTTAGCACCCATTTGCTTTAGCCAATACACAAGCCAAGATCCTTTAAAGCCCGTATGTCCCGTCACTAAAATAGTTTTATCTTTATAGATGCCTCCAAAAAGATGTTTCATTACCAAACTTTCCATGGTGCTTTGTCCTCTTTCCAGAGTTTATTTAGTTTTTGATTATCCCGAAGAGTATCCATTGGTTGCCAAAATCCTTCGTGCTGATAAGCAAACATTTCACCATCTTTGGCAAGATTTTGCAGAGGAGTTTGCTCAAACACACAATTTTCATCTTCACTCACATAATCAAAAATTTTTGGAGAACAGACAAAAAAACCTCCATTGATCCAGCCGGCTTCTGTTTTTGGTTTTTCAATAAAGCTTTTAATATTCATCTGCTCATCAATCGCAAGATTTCCAAATCTAGCTTCTGGCTGAATAGCTGACATCGTAAGCGCTTTCCCATGTTGTTTGTGAAAAGCTACCGTTTTTTCGATGTCAATATCACTCACACCATCTCCATATGTCAATAAAAAAGACTCATTTCCTATATACTTTTCTGCTCGTTTTATACGCCCACCAGTCATTGTATCAAGACCTGTATCGACAAGTGTTACTTTCCATGGCTCACTGGTATTGTTATGCACTTCCATACTATTGGTTTGAAGATCAATAGTCACATCACTTTGATGTAAAAAATAATTGGCAAAATATTCTTTAATGTAATAGCCTTTATAGCCAAGTAATATGACAAATTCATTAAAACCATAATGGGAATAAATCTTCATAATATGCCATAATATGGGCTTTCCACCAATCTCTACCATTGGTTTTGGCTTAAGGTCTGTCTCTTCTGAAATACGTGTTCCATAACCGCCAGCTAACAAGACTACTTTCATTGCAAAACCTCCGCCAAAAATTTAATTTCTTGTTCTAAATTCATTTGATGGTTCCCAATGAACAATCCATTTTCGTGTAAATAATCAGCATTTTTTAGTTCATCATAAATAGAATAATCAAAGTATTTCATCACTTCATTTTTAGTAAAATTTCCTGTTACAATAGGTCTACAATCTATTTTGTTATCCATAAGTTTTTGAACAACATCTACTCTTTTGCGTTTTGAAGTTGGTTTTATGATCAGTGAAAACCCAAACCATGAACTATGACCGATCTCTTTTTGAATCATAAAATCAGAATGATCTTTAAAAAAATTTCTAAATAAGTTTGCATTTTCTCTTCTTTGCGCTAAGAAATCTGGCAATTTTTTCAATTGTTCGATGCCAATAGCCCCACTCATCTCAACAGGCCTTACATTGTACCCTGGTAAAACAAATCGAAAAGATTCAGTAAACCAGTCATCACTTTTAGAAACTACATGATTTTCTTTTGGAAGATTACGTGTCCAACCATGCGCTCTCAAACAAAGTAAAATGTGATAGAGTTCTTCATCATCCGTTGTAACAAAGCCACCTTCCATTGTCGCCATATGATGCGAAAAGAAAGTGGAGAATGTTCCCATAATTCCAAATGTTCCTGTTTGTTTTCCATTGTATTCAGCACCCATTGACTCACAATTGTCTTCTAAAAGCAAAATATTTTTGTCTTTAATCATTTCATTAATAACATCAAAATCATTTGAATTTCCAAGAAGATTTACAACCATAATCATTTTTGTTTTATCACTAATTGCTCCCTCTAGAGCAGTTAAATCATAATTTAAAGTTTCCAAATCAATATCAACAAATTTGAGTTTCAAACCATATTGATGGAGAGGATAATATGTTGTTGACCATGATACAGCGGGAACAATTACCTCATCACCTCTCTTTAATTTTGGATTTTTTGTATAAAACAATGCCGCTGTTGCAATAAGATTGGCGGTAGAGCCAGAGCTCACCATAACGCTATACTTCCGACCAATAAACTCAGAAAAATCTTTTTCAAATTGAGAAACCGATGAGCCCATTGTGTACATATCTCTCTTAATAACAGATTGTATTGCTTCTAACTCTTTTTCATCCCATGTTGATGTTGCCAATGGATAACTATTTACCATCAAATACCTCATTTAAATAATATTCATACGTTTTTTTAATACCGTCTTCTAGTGAAGTTTTATATTTCCATCCAAAATTTTGTAATTTTGAATCATCAATTAGCTTTTGTTTCATCCCTATAGGTTTTGACAAATCATGTATAAAATTACCCGTATAGCCTATAACATTTGCAATGGCTCTATAATATTCATTTATAGTGTAGTCATGCCCTAAGCCAACGTTTATATTTTGCGGCATAACATCAAAGTTTTTAAGCGCATAATACGTAAAATCTGCCAAGTCTCCAACAAACATAAACTCTCTTCTTGCCTCTCCATCACCCCAAATATCTAAAGTCATTTTATTATTTATTTTTGCTTCATGTATTTTTTTGATTACTGCCGGAACCATATGAGAGTGTTTTGGATTGAACTTATCATATCGTCCATAAAGGTTACAAGGAATAATAGTTTTATACTGAAAGATTTGATTCTCTCTATTAATGTACTCACACAATCTCGTAGATGTTACTTTTGCTAAAGCATATCCCTCATTGGTAGGTTCCAACTCTCCTCTTAAAATCAAATCTTCAGATAAGGGATTTTTAGCATCGCGAGGATACATACATGAACTACCCATATTGAGAAATTTTTTAATTCCAACCTCATACGAAGATAAAATAATATTCATTCCTATTTGAGTATTTTCTACTAAAAATTTAACAGGATTAGCCATGTTTGCTTGAATGCCACCTACAATTCCAGCACAATGGATGACCATATCTGGCATATGTAATTTTAAGTATTTCTCTACATTCTGTTTATCTAATAAATCAAGTTCTTCATGTGATGGTGTTAAAAGATCGAAAGATAAAGAAGAAAAAAATTCAGCAATATTTTTTCCTACCATACCTTGCGCACCTGTAATAAGGATTTTCATTGTATGTTAATCCTTATTCAAAATAACTCATAATTTTATAACCACCTTCTTTGAGGTAAACATCTTTTGTCATCAACTTGAGATCAGATTTCATCATGTCATCAACTAACATTTTAAGATCATATTCTGGTTTCCAACCCAATTTTGTATTGGCTTTTGTTGGATCTCCTAATAATAAATCAACTTCTGTTGGTCTAAAGTAACGTGGATCAACCGCAACAACTTCTTTACCAATTTCAATTTGATACAAAGGATTAGAACATGATTTAACATAGCCTATTTCATTGACGCCTTCGCCTTTAAATTCCAATGCAATACCACAATATCCAAATGCCATGCGTACAAAATCACGTACCATTGTAGTTGTACCCGTCGCAATAACCCAGTCTTCTGGTTCGTCTGCTTGAAGAATCATCCACATCATACGCACATAATCTTTTGCATGCCCCCAGTCACGCTTAGCATCAAGATTTCCAAGATAAAGTTTATCTTGAAGCCCAAGTGCAATTTTAGAAGCAGCACGCGTGATTTTGCGTGTTACAAATGTCTCACCACGTACAGGAGATTCATGGTTAAATAAAATACCATTACATGCAAACATCCCATACGCTTCACGGTAATTCACCGTAATCCAATAGGCATACATTTTAGCTACAGCATAAGGACTTCGAGGATAAAAAGGTGTTGTCTCTTTTTGAGGCGTTTCTTGCACTTTTCCATACAGTTCTGAAGTACTTGCTTGATAGATACGTGTTTTATGCATTAATCCTAAAAGTTTAACTGCTTCTAAAATACGAAGTGTCCCAGTACCATCGGCATTTGCAACATATTCAGGTGTTTCAAAACTAACGTGTACATGACTCATCGCTGCCAAATTATAGATTTCGTCAGGTTGAACCTCTTGAATAATACGTGTGAGATTCATGCTATCAGTCATATCACCATGATGTAAATACAATTTAACATTTTTTTCATGTGGGTCTTGATAAAGGTGGTCTATTCTATCAGTATTAAAAAGCGAACTTCTTCGTTTAATACCATGTACAATATATCCTTTTTTAAGTAAAAACTCTGCTAAATAACTTCCATCTTGTCCTGTAATTCCAGTAATTAATGCAACTTTTTGACTCATATACTTTCCCTTTTATAATCATCTTCTATTCTTACGATATCATCTTCGCCTGTATAACTTCCCACTTGAGCTTCAATTAGCACAATAGGAATTTTACCCTGATTTGAAAGACGATGTATTTCACCTGATTTGATATAGGTTGATTCATTTTCCCTTACGATATATGTTTTATCTTCTACTTGAACCGTAGCCGTTCCACTCACAACAATCCAGTGCTCATTCCGGTGAAAATGTTTTTGTAAGCTCAATCGGCAGCCTGGTTTAACCATAATTTGTTTAATTTTATAGCCAGGTCTATCTTCTAAAACACTGTATGTTCCCCATGGCCGATAAGTCGTTTTATGCGTTTTGGCCAATTCAGAATTGTCTTTTTTCAGTTGCATCACAATCTCTTTGACCTGCTGTGAGCTTCCTTTTTGACTAATCAACAGGGCATCTTCGGTGTCAATGACAATCAAATCATGAACATCAATGAGACTCACATGTTTGTAAGACATGATAAAATTATTTTTATCATCATTATCTAACTCGTTACAAAGTGCATCAAAGCTTCCCACATCACTCCAACCTATATCACTTGGGATGACTTTCACTTTTTGGCTTTTTTCCATTACCGCATAGTCTATGCTGTCTTCTGGAATTGCTATCATATCCTCATGAAGGATACGAATCATGCCATTATTTTTAGCATTTTCATACGCTTTTTTACATGTCAGAAAAATTTGTGGTGCATATTTTTCAAGTTCACTTAAAAAAATACTCGCACTAAAACAAAACATGCCACTGTTCCAATAGTAATTCCCTGCAGTGACATACGTTTCTGCTGTTATTTTGTCTGGTTTTTCATGAAAAGCTTTTACATTTTTTCCATCCGTTTCGATATAGCCAAAGCCTATTTCCGCAAATGTGGGTTTAATGCCAAAGGTGACTAAAAAACCCTTTTTTGCCAAAGATTCTGCTTCGGCAATCGCTTTTTCATACGCTATTTGATCCTTAATAAGATGATCACTTGGTGTAACCAGCACGATTTCTTCACCTTCTAAAGCCATACATGCAAGTGCAATAGCGGGAGCCGTATTACGACCAATAGGTTCAAGTAAATAACGATTATTTGTTTTATGTAGCTCTTCTAATTGATCAAATGCCAAAAAATACTGTTCACTATTGGAGACGATAAATTGATTATCACACACAGCAGCGTTTCGCTCTGTTGTGAGCTGAAAAAGCGATTTATTATTAAAAAGTTTTACAAATTGTTTTGGCATCAATGTACGGCTTAATGGCCAAAGTCTCGTACCACTACCACCGCATAAAATAAGATTAATCAATTTTTTCTCCCATGCATACGCACTTTTACAAATAAACTCTATACAATTATACTTAGGATTCCATTGCATTTTGCTGATAAGCTTGTTGATGTTTGTCACAAATATGGCAGGATCACCTTCAGGTCTTTGGCTAACAATCTATTTAACTTTGAACAATGTAGTTTGAATCACTACTTTAACCCTGTAAACTTTTAAGTATCCAACATTAAAAATATCACTTTCTTACGAATAAAGATACACCATCGTATCAATATGTGCACTTACTAAATCATCCACATGAATATAATTTCAATCCCTATTCCATCTAATCTTACATAGTCATTTTCAAAAATAAACATACTTTTCCTCTTAGTAGTACATTCTAAGATCATTTTTAGAAATACGGGTAGACAGCTGTACTAATCTACAATAACAATTTCTGCGTTTTGGTATCAAAGGTAGTATAGTAACATAACTAGCGATGTAATCTGTATCACCTGTAATGAGGATTTTTTCTTTCATTTTTCTTCTAATCCTTCCAAAAAAGATCTCTAACATAAACCTTTTCTTTGACGCCCTCAACAGTTAAAGAGAGAAACAAGTGGAGACGATGGCATTGCACATTGTTTTGAATTCATTGAGATTTTTAATGACACTCTATAGATTTTGCATTGAAGTAATTGGTTTCAGGATCATAATCTGTGGGTGTTGTAATAATGATAAATTCAGCATTTTGATACGCCTCTTGTTTATCGCGAGCGTTGCTTTAAAATAAAGCGGTTTTTCGCTCAAATACTCTTAAATCTGTCTCTATCTTCAATCGGAGAAATTTTTTGATTAATCATGGCTCTTTTGTCAAGAATAATGTCAAGTGCGACGACTTCGTGATACTATGCCAATAAAATACCGTTAGAAAGCCCGAAATACTCTGTTCCAACAATGGTTATTTTCATTAAATTCTCATCTTTATATCTCTTCTTTCATTCTCATATAAACAGGAAATCGTGGCTTACCGCCTTTGGTTATTTCTTGAAATTTATACGTAATTTTTGAACCAATAGCAGGAGGATTTTTACGCTCAGCGTCGCTAAAACCAGATCCTATATCGAACATGATACCTTCATCCGTTTTACATGTAAGCGAACCAAAGCTGTTTTTGTATTTACCTTCACCCTTGTGATGCTCAACCACTTCACACTCGGCATCGTGAAAACTCTTTATTTTTAAAGATGAAGGATCACGTTTAGTAACATATTTAGTGTCAGGATTGCGAACAACAACCCCCTCTCCACCGCCTTTTTCGATCTCTTGAAAAAAACTTTTCAAATGCTCTTCATCTTTACAAGTAATCTGTTTTGCTACTTTTAAATAATCCGCTTGATTCAATTTTAAATAATACTCTAACTTCACTAAACGCTGGATCAATCCACCATTTTCATGAGGAACATCAAACGCATAAAAAGCGATATTTTTCCATCCATCATGCGGCTCTTTTTTCTTGACAATAGAGATAATATTTTCAAAATCACCTCGTTTACTCCATAACTCACCATCCACAGCGAAGGGAGGGAACCCTTCTGTAAACCAAGCAGGAGGCGAGAGTTCAATACCTCCTCTTGATATGAGCTTTTGTCCATCCCAATACGCTCGTACTCCATCCATTTTTTCACTCATAAGCCACCCTGAAACATCTTGTCCGTCCCACTCTTTGAGCAGCATTAGCTCTGGCTTAGCCGCAAACATCATCGTTGCAAGCATTAACCAAAGTATAATTAAACGTCTCATTTACGCTTCTTGCTTATATTTTTCAATATACCAGATGATCGTTTTAAGAATTCCACTTTCGAAGTTTTCTTCTGCTTCCCAACCTAGTTTTGTCTCAATCTTTGTAGCGTCAATGGCATAGCGTCTATCGTGCCCTGCTCTGTCTTCCACGAAAGTGATTAACTCTTTATAAGACCCTTCTTGTGGTTTAAGCGTATCTAAAATCTCACAAATCTTATGAGCGATATAGAGATTATCTCGCTCATTTCTACCACCAATATTATAAGTCTCCCCTGAATTGCCTTCATGAAAAACTAAATCTATCCCTTTACAGTGATCTAAGACATAGAGCCAATCACGAATATTTTTACCGTCCCCATAAATAGGAATTTTTTGGTTATTGAGAGCTTTTCGTATAATTGTAGGAATTAGTTTTTCATCATGTTGTTTTGGTCCATAGTTATTGGAACAATTGGTGATAACAGTATTCATACCATAGGTGTGATGATATGCCCTAACGATCATATCTGAACTCGCCTTGCTTGCTGAATACGGTGAATTTGGTGCATAAGAGGTCATTTCTGTGAACAAGCCCGTTGCACCGAGTGTTCCATAAACCTCATCGGTGGAGATATGATGAAAGCGACACTCTTCATACCCTTCCGAAAGTACAAAAGGTTTTTCCATCCAGTACTTGTATGCTACATCGATAAGCGTAAATGTTCCATTCACATTTGTCTCTATAAAAACACCTGGATTTTTAATCGAATTATCGACATGCGATTCGGCTGCAAAGTGAATCACTCCTTGGATATTATATTCTTCAAAGATGGATTCAACCAAAGTTCGATCACAAATATCACCTTGAACGAAAGTGTATCGCTCACTGTTTTCAACTTCACTTAGATTGTCTAAATTACCTGCATACGTTAAAAGATCCAAATTTATCAAATGATATTCAGGATATTTCTCTAAAAAATACGGCACAAAATTTGAGCCGATAAAGCCCGCACAACCCGTGACTAAAATATTTTTTCTACTCATTTAACCAACTCTTTCAGATATTCACCGTAACCATTTTTGCTCAGTGGCTTAGCAATCTCAAGGACTTGTTCTTTACTAATCCATCCGTAGTTATAAGCGATTTCTTCTAAACATGCGATTTTAAAACTTTGACGTTTTTCAATTGTTTGGACAAACATACCCGCTTCTAGTAGACTATCATGTGTGCCCGTGTCAAGCCATGCAAAACCACGTCCCAGAACTTCGACTTGCAAATCACCTCGTTTGAGGTAAGCATCATTGACATCAGTAATTTCAAGTTCGCCTCGATGAGAAGGTTTCACTCCTTTAGCGATCTTAATCACATCGTTGTCGTAAAAATAAAGCCCCGTTACAGCAAAAGATGATTTTGGATTGAGAGGTTTTTCTTCAATGCTAATTGCTTTTTGATTTTCATCAAATTCGACTACGCCAAAACGCTGAGGGTCTTTGACTTGATAACCAAACACAATTGCACCTTTTTCAAGTTTGGCTGAGCTTTGAAGCAATGGCGTAAAGCCTTGACCGTAGAAGATATTATCACCCAAGATCAAGCAGACACTCTCATTTCCAATAAATTCTTCACCTAAAAGAAACGCTTGCGCAAGCCCATCAGGACTAGGTTGAATTTTATACGAAAGGGAAAGTCCCCATCTGCTACCATCACCAAAAAGATCTTCAAACTTACCAATATCCTGAGGTGTTGAGATGATAAGTATCTCTCTAATCCCCGCTAACATCAGAACGGAGAGTGGATAATAGATCATCGGTTTATCGTAAATTGGCAGTAGTTGTTTACTAATGGTTTGAGTAACAGGATACAACCTTGTACCGCTTCCTCCTGCTAGAATGATCCCTTTCATGTTAGTGAAGCTCCGCTTTGGCAGTTGCTATAAGCTCGTTCAGTTTTTTCTCATACAATTTCGCGTTATCCGCATTGGTCGATTCAAAACGTGTCACTAGGACTGGCGTTGTATTGCTAGCGCGTACTAAGCCCCAACCATCGTTAAAGATAACCCTAACGCCATCTACATCAACGATTTCTTTAATAGCAGGAAAATCTTTTGGAGGATTTTTCAAAAGCTCTTTGACTTTTTCAACAAGAGGGAACTTGTCATTTTCATTCGTCTCTACTTTGAGCTCTTCTGTGGAATAAACGACAGGAAGTTTTGCGATCTCCGCATCCACGTCCAAACCATTTTTCACCATTTCAATCATACGAAGTGTGGCGTAAATAGCGTCGTCGTAACCAAAATAACGATCATTGAAGAAAAGGTGACCACTGACTTCCGCTGCAAAATCAGCATTGGTTTTAGCGATCATCACTTTAAGGTTACTGTGACCTGTTTTATACATAATCGCCTTGCCACGCTTATTAATTTCATCGTACATCACTTGAGAACATTTCACTTCGCCAATGACCGTTGGGTTTTTCATAGCACTTGAGAAAAGAATCGCCATGATGTCACCTTTGACATTGTTGTGTTTGGTCAAAAACGCCAATCTATCGGCATCGCCATCATACGCAAACCCAAGTGCATACGCACCCTCAAGCTCTTTTTTGATGTCTTTAAGATTTTTCTCTACTGTTGGATCAGGATGGTGATTCGGAAACGTGCCATCTGGATCTGTAAACAAACCTTTACATGTAAAGCCTAGAGCTTTAAACACATCTTGAACCACAACGCCTGCAACACCATTTCCACAGTCATAGACAAACGGTTGATTGAAGCCTTTGAGGTGATCAAACTCTTTGATAAGATAAGCGATATAACGCTCTTTTGCATTGACAAATGCAGAACTTAAATCATCTTCAATTTCTGTATCATAATTGGCAATAATCTCTCGACCAAGGGCATAAATATCTTCGCCAAAAAAGGGCTTTTTATCAATGGTGATTTTAAAACCATTGTATTCACTTGGATTGTGCGAACCAGTGATCATAATCGATGCATTAGGGGTTACGCCATCAAAATCTTGAAAATTGCTAAAGTAGTTCACAGGTGTTGCGACAAGACCCATAGTCAAAACTTTACAACCTGCTTTGTTCAAACCACTGGTAAGATACTCACATAAAATCGGTGAATGTGAACGCGCGTCATAACCAATGGCAACTGTTTTACCTACTTTTACAATCTGTTTTCCTAAAAAATATCCAATCAATTTTACCGTTTGCTCGTTAAGCTCTTTTTCGTAGATACCTCTGATGTCATACTCTCTAAATATCGTTTTCAATGGTTCTCCTTGTATAATTCTTCTTCAATTGCGATGCCAAAGACATCCGTATAGGACTTTTCGACTCGCAAATTTTCTTGCATTGTAGCCAATGCACGCTGATAATCCTCTATAATGAGGTTGCCTTTTAAGAGTTCATACTTTAAAAATAACCAATAGGTATTGAGCACATCGCTCTCGCAATACTCCTTGATGGTATCGATTTCATCCGCATAGAAAAGCTCCAACACTTGATCACCATGGACATCGTATTTACCAGGAAGTCCTGCCATTGAGCAGACATGATCTAACTTCATACCTCTCACTGCGCCAAATTCGCAAAGATGGTCTAAGAGATCCACATGAAAACGATCACTGTAACGTGCACGGTAATTTTCCCACTTGTTTTTATTTAACTCACGATTTTCTTGCTCAAAGTAAGCACTACACGTCAGATTGTACTGCATTGCACGAAGCATTAAAAGAGGCATATCAAAGCTGCGTCCGTTAAAACTTACAAGTTTTGGATTGTGTTTGTTGATGAAGCTTAGAAAGTTTTTGATCATCTCATGTTCATTGCTTCCCTCAATGCTACTCACCTTGCGAAAAATGCCAAAATCATCAGCGATAACAGCAGAAATTGCCACAATTTTATGAAAAGAGAGGGGTAAAAAGCTACTGCCACTTTTTTCTTCTTGTTCCTTTTGCGCTAAAAGCGAGACTTCAAGATCGCCTCCCTCTAGATGCAAAACATTACGAATTAGCTTGGTATCAGGGATGGTCTCGACGTCAAATACACAGATCATTGAACAGCCTTTAAGTCACGTTTAGTTAAAATTATAACTTAACTCATTTAAAAAGGGATGATACGGAATGAAAATTGCGATTGTGAAACTATCGGCACTGGGTGATATTATTCATGCCATGATTGTTTTGCAATACATTAAAAAAAATATTCCAAATGCCCAAATAGATTGGTTTGTGGAAGAAAAATTTATGGGTATTTTAGAGAACAACCCTCATATCCACACTATTTATCCTCTACGTCTTAAAAACAACAAATTTCATTTTCTTAAAGAATACCAAAAGCTCAAAAATATCTCTAAGCTAAATCACTATGACCTTGTTTTAGATCTGCAAGGGTTAATCAAGTCTGCCATCGTATCTCGGATTTTGAGTCAAAATTGCATTGGTTTTGATAAACAAAGCCTTCGAGAACCTCTGGCTGCATTGTTTTATAAGAGCTCTTTTCATGTTCCCTATGAAGAAAATGTCATTATGCGCAATCTCAAGCTTACATGCGAAGCCCTAAAAATGGGCATACCCGATATCCAAAACAAAGAGCCCTTTTTATTTTCAACGCATGTGAATGAAATAGCACCAACACTTCTTGTTATCACAGGCTCATCGTGGAAAAGTAAAATATATCCCAAAGAGCATTTCGTGAGCATTCTCAATGCCTTACAGGTACAAAGTTTTATTGCGTGGGGAAGCGAACCAGAAAAAAACGATGCACAGTTTATCTGCGATCATACAAACGCGACAATGCTTCCTAAATTGAGTTTGGATGAACTGAAATCCGTTGTACAAAATAGCCAGTTAGTCATTGGTGCAGATAGTGGCCCCACACATATGGCTTGGGCGTTAGGGTGCCCTAGTATTACCATTTTTGGGCCAACACCTTCGATGCGAAACACCGTTACAACGGCTATTAATTTGACAATAGATTGCGAAAAAGCTATAAATGCAAGAGACATCAACAAACATGATTTTTGCATTCAACAGATTGATCCTCAAAAAATTATTGCATTAGCGAAGGAACTACTTCCGTGTTAGACTTTTTTTATTTATCAGCTTTTGTCTTATTTAAATTTTTCGTAACAAAACTTCCAAAGTCTTTATTAATATTTTTAATTAATATTTTTGCAGCTATTGGATATAGGATTGATAAAAAACATAACAAAATTGCAAAAGTAAATTTAGATCTTGCATTTGAAAACCGCATGAGTGAAGAGCGAAAAATTGAAATTATTAAGCAATGCTATAAAAACTTGCTTTACTTGCTCAAAGATTTTATAGAAAATCAAACTATCTCAAAAGAAAAATTACTTCAAAAAGTTACTTTTCACAATGAACAGATCTACCTTGAAGCTTTAAAACTCAAGAAAGGTGTAATATTTCAAACAGCTCATTATGGTAACTGGGAACTTATGTCTTTAGCCGTAGGTGCAAAGTTTGGACCTATCAGTATTATTGGAAGAGAACTGGACTCTTGCGCCATGAATAGCATTCTTGAAAAGAACAGGCAACGCTTCAACGTAACACTCTTAGATAAGAAAGGCGCAATGCGAGGTATACTCAAAGCTCTTAAAAACGGTGAAAGTGTAGGTTTGCTTGTCGATCAAAATACCGCTGAAAAGGAGGGTGTCCTCATTCCATTTTTTGGGAAACTTGTAAGGCATACACCTGCAGCAGCACAATTTGCAAAAAAAACAGACTGTATTATTATTCCTGCCTTTATGACGACTCAAGACCACGAACACTTTGATTTAACCTTTTACGATCCAATCCTTCCACCCCTTGATGACAGTGAACAATCTCTCATCGATAGTATTCAAGCACAAGCTAATATCACACAACGTACCATTGAGAAAAAACCAGATGAATGGTTTTGGTTTCACCGCAGATGGAAAAATCAATACGAGGAACTTTACAAATGACCATTCTTAATTTTTCATCATTTCAAACCAAAATTTCAACTATAAATAGCTATTTAATGATCTTATTAGGGTTTACATTCCCACTATCTGTATCCATTGGAACGACTGTTATAGGGCTCATTATCCTTTTATGGCTACTCGAAGGCCGGTTCAAAGAAAAATTCTTGATTATGCATCAGAATAAAATTTCGTATGCTTTCTTAGCCTTTTTTGCAGTTCATGTTATCGGTCTATTGTGGAGTGAAGATTTAACATGGGGACTGCATATCGTTAGTAAAGAATGGCGTATATTACTTCCTCTTGTTTTCATTACTATTGTTAAAAAAGAGCACATCCAATATTATATTATTTCATTTCTCTCAGCCATGAGTTTATCGGAAGTATTGTCATATCTTATTTGGCTTGGTATTATCCCAGCTTTTCAAAGTTCCACCATGCTGAACCCAACACCTTTTATGAGCCATATTTCATACAACCCATTTTTGGCTTTTAGTGTTTTTTTGTTAATTTACTTTATATTTTTCGTTAAAAGCTATAAAAACAACTTTTCTAAAATAATTTCTCTCTTTTTTTTAACAACCATGACGATCAATATTTTTATAACCGGTGGCAGAGCTGGTCAAATTGGCTTTTTTATAATGCTAGCGCTAGCTCTTATTTTATATTTTAAAAAAAATATTCTAAAATCAGCACTTATGATACTGGTTATCTTACCTACTATCTTTTTTATAGCATACAGCGTAAGCACATTATTTAACACACGAATTCATGAAGCACTAAACGACATTCAAGTCATTGACGAAAACCCAAATACAAGCATTGGGTTACGAATGACGTTTGCAATAAATACCTTACACATTATCAAGGAAAACACTATCTTTGGCGCAGGCACTGGTGATTTCCCTAAAGAATATGAAAAAGTAAACATGCAAAAATCACCAAATGTCCTGCCAACAGTCAATCCTCACAACATGTACTTACTCGTCTTAGCACAAACTGGAATTGTAGGCCTTATAACGATGCTTTCGATCTTTTACATGCAAATTCGATCATTTTCCAAATCAGATGGTGTGCTGTCGCCATTAAGACTGGCTCTACCTATTTTATTTTTAACCATTATGCTGAGCGATAGTTACCTTTTAGGTCATCATACAGCACTCTTATTTGTTTATTTCAGTGCATTTTTATACAAGGACTTTTCTGGTGAAAAAGTCTAAGATCTTAATCGTTATCCAAAGGTCCAATGGAGATGTGTTTTTAAGTTCTCCATTAATCAATGCATTACATAAATATTATCAAAATACAGAAATTGATTTGCTTATTAATGATGATACGTTGGGGATTGCTAAGACGTTGGATTATATCCATAACATCCATCTTTATAAATATTCTTGGCGAAAACTGTCAATTGTACAAAGAATAAAACAAGAATTTTCTTTAATAAAAGCAATCTTTGCGCACTATGATGTAGCGATTAGTTTAACATCAAGTGATAGAAGTGTCTTATACGCTATTTTTGGTGCCAAACACTCCATTGCCGCCGTAGAAAAGAGCTCTAAGAAATCGTGGTGGAAGAAGATATTCCTATCTCAATACTATTTTTTTGATACATCAAAACATATCATTTCCAACAATACCACACCGCTTGATCTATTAAATATTGATCACTCAAAATTACAAGTTACATCTGTACCAAAAGAAGAAGATATAACAAATGTTGAAAATCTTTTGCAAAATGATGGAATCAAAAATTTTATTATTTTTCACCCATCTGCCCAATATAAATATAAAATGCTCAACAATGAAATTCGCAATAATCTTTTAATACTGCTCAATAGTTTAAATATCCCTATCATTGTTACAGGCGGAAAAACATTGATAGATGAAGAAATTTCACAAAGTCTACCTCAACTTGCAAATATCCATAACTTCATAGGAAAAACATCCCTGGGTGAGTATATTGCGCTTTCCCACCTCTGCCAAGCATACATGGGGATGGATACTCTCAATATGCATATTGCCGCTGCTCAGAATAAACGCATATTTGCTATTTTTGGCCCAACACTCACATCCATGTGGTCGCCATGGGATAATCGAAATGGTTCATATCATACTGGAATGCCTCCCGTTTATACCTATGGGTCTATCACAATTTTTCAGACCAATATGCCCTGTGTTCCTTGTGGCAAAGCAGGATGCAATGATAAACATGGTCAAAGTGAATGCCTCAATATCATAAATCCAAACACTATTTTTCAAGAAGTTCAACAATGGTTAAAATAAGCGTTACCATACTTACAAAAAATTCTGAAGAGCATCTCACTAAATGTATTGGGGCACTTCAATCTTTTGATGAAATTATCATTTTAGATAATGGATCAACGGATAATACATTGACCATAGCCCAACAATACCCCAATGTAAAAATATTTAAAAATGAATTCATTGGTTTTGGACCACTAAAGAACCTTGCAATTCACTATACTCAAAATGATTGGATCTTTTCAATAGACAGTGATGAAATTACAACACCGGCTTTAATCAATGAAATACACTCTATAAACTTTAATCAAAACACCATTTATTCCATCAAGAGATCTAATTTTTATGGCACTAAAAAAATGCAATGCTGTGGTTGGGACAATGATTTTGTAAAACGGATTTTTAATAAACAAAGCACAAAATTTAGTGACGATTTAGTTCATGAAAGTCTTATTGAAAATGGGTTAAAAATTGAAAAATTGAAAAATGGATTAGAACATTATTCGTTTAAAAATGTAGATGAGTTAATCGATAAAATGCAAAAATACTCATCACTTTGGGCGCAAGATAAGAAAAGTAAGAAAAAAGCATCTCCTTTTCAAGCTGTGGTAAGAGCCTTCTTTACATTTATAAAATTTTATTTTTTAAAAAAAGGTTTTTTAAATGGTTATGAAGGGCTTGTCATTTCAATTTCAAATGCCAATGGTGTTTTTTACAAATATATAAAACTTTATGAAAAGAATTTAAAAAATGACATGTAGCCTCATTATTACAACTTATAACTGGAAAGAAGCCTTAGAAGTAGTTCTTTTAAGCGCATTAAAACAAACTACTTTACCTAATGAAATTATTATAGCCGATGATGGTAGCAAAGATGATACAAAAGAATTAATTAATCAAATTGCTAAAATATCAACAATACCAATTATCCATTCTTGGCAAGAAGATCAAGGATTTAGATTATCTCGTTCGAGGAATCTAGCAATTGCAAAAGCTTCTAGTGAATATATTATTGTATCTGATGGCGATATGATTTTAGATCCTCATTTTGTAGAAGATCACCTACTTCATGCTGAACCTAATACTTATATCCAAGGTAGTAGAGTTTTATTATCACCTCAACTAACAGCAAATACATTATTGAGCAAAAGTTTTATAAAACCATCCCTATTTAGTAACTTACATACTAATAAATTAAATTCAATCAGAAATATTATTTTTAGTAAAATTTTTGGACTTATAAAAAGCCAAAAATTAAAAGGAATACGAGGCTGTAATTTTTCACTTTTTAAAAATGATATTTTCAAAGTCAATGGCTTTAATGAAAAATTTACTTCATGGGGACAAGAAGATAGTGAATTTGTTCAACGATTATATAATATAGGTATCAAAAGAAAAAATATGAAATTTGCAGGTATTCAATATCACTTATACCATAAAGAAGGAAATGCAAACTCCAATAACTGTGAGATTTTATTACAAACTATTCAATCAAAATCAACATACTGCAATGAAGGCTTATCTCAAATATCATCAACTGGATTATCATTATGAAAATTAGTGCATTTACATTCATCAAAAATGGTGAAATACTGGGATACCCTTTTGTGGAGTCTATCAAATCTATTTTACCTATCGTCGATGAGTTTGTTATCAATGTTGGAGAAAGCGAAGACGATACACTCAAAATTATCCAAGCGATTGATAGCCCAAAAATAAGAATTATAGAATCTGCTTGGAACAATAATATGAAAGACCGTGGCTATGTTTACGGTCAACAAAAGATGATTGCTCAATTTAATTGCACAGGAGATTGGGCTTTTTACCTTGAGGGTGACGAAGTAGTTCACGAAGATGATTTAGATAAAATTTATGAATGTATGAAGCACTATAAAGACGATGCAAATGTCGAAGCTATCGTTTTTGATTATTACCATTTTTACGGTAATGAAAACAGCTATCTTTGGAGTCCAGGATGGTATCGAAAAGCACCTCGTATTATCAAAAATTCTATCCGTAGTTATGCTCCCGATGGTCTTTTTTGGCTTGTTTTGGATAAAAATAAAATAGGAAGATACCCTAAAGCGGTAGAGTGTGGAGCTAAAATGTATCATTATGGGTGGGTGAGAAGCGAAGCACAAATGAATCTAAAAAGTGAAAAAGTACAACAATACTGGAACAAAGGGCACAAAACCATCAACTATGCAGACATAGACGGTAGTATCATCCAAGAATTCAAAGGAACCCACCCAAAGATTGTACAAGAATGGTTACCCAAAGAAAAAGGTATTTTTCAAGCTGATAAAAATCATGTTTTAACGAAGAAAGAGAAAAAACATCGAATAATGCTCAAATTAGAAAATATTTTTGGGCTAGAACTGAGTAAAAAACACTATAAACGCATCAAATGAAACTTTTTATCGAACTTCCAACATGGCTTGGGGATGCCATTATGACAACGCCTGCCATTGAAAATATCATAGAGCACTATCCCAATGCAGACATTACCCTATTTGGCTCTTTTGTCTCCACCGAGGCACTCAAAAATCACCCAAAAGTTTCACATTGCATTGTAGATGAGAGTAAAAAAGCATTTTCGAGGTTTTATTGGCTTTGCACCCTAGCACATACATTGGGCACTTTTGATAAAGCAATTAGTTTTAGAAGTTCATGGACATCATCATTCCTATTATGGTGTATCAATGCTCGCAAAAAATTTCACTATCAAAAAAATGTTTATGTGGGGCATCAGGTTGAAAAGTACACCCAATTTATAGCAAAATATTTACATATAAGTACAAAAGAACTTCCTTTAAAACTCTATCAAACACCTTTTCATTTTGACAAACCAACACTGGGAATCAATCCAGGAGCAACATATGGAAGCGCAAAACGATGGTATCCAGAAGAGTTTGCAAAAGTAGCTATACATTTTGCAAACCGCTATAATATTGTCATTTTTGGTGGACCGAATGAAGCTGATATTGCAAGAGAAGTTGAAGAAACACTCAATGAAAACGCTATCAGGAATGTAACTAATTTAGCGGGAAAAACAACGATTCAAGAGCTAATACAAACTATTGCAGGATTGAGCCTTTTTGTTACGAATGACAGTGGACCGATGCATGTGGCCGCTGCGTATCAAATTCCAACGATTGCTCTTTTTGGACCAACACGGTATAAAGAGACGTCCCCATGGAAAAATCCAAACAGCACTATTCTTTCACACAACCTTTCCTGTGCTCCTTGCATGAAACGAGAGTGCCCCATCAAAACACACGAGTGCATGCGGGGCATTAAAGCAGAAGAAGTTATTTCACTGTTAGAGCGTCATCTATCGCTTGGCAAATAATATGACCGATCATAATGTGCATCTCTTGAATGCGAGGGGTATCATCGCTTGGAACAATTAAATTAATATCGCAAAATTCACTCATAACACCACCATCACGGCCTGTTAACCCAATCGTTTTACACCCCATATTACGGGCAAGGCTAAGAGCTCGCACCACATTTTTACTATGACCACTGGTTGAAAAACCGATCAGTAAATCACCTTCTCTCGCTAGTGCTTCCACTTGCCTATCAAAAATTCTATCAAAGCCAAAGTCATTGCCAACAGCTGTTAAAACAGAAGTATCCGTTGTCAATGCAATACCTGCAAGTCCTCGTCTATCACTCTTGTAACGTCCACTAAGCTCTGCAGCGATATGTTGTGCATCCGCAGCACTACCGCCATTTCCACACAATAAAATTTTATTACCATTTTTCAATGTTTCTGTTGCAATAATGCACGCAGTATAAATATGACTTTGTAAACTCTCTATGGTTTTTGCAATAACCGCTTGATGCGATAGCATCTCACGTTGTATCATTTCCATCATTTTTGTTGAGCCCTCTCAATAATCTTAGTTGTACTTTTACCCTCAATAAACTGAACGAGTCGTACTTCTTTGGCAATGTTGCTTCCCACAACCTCTTTCCCTTCATAATCAGCACCTTTAACCAAAATGTCAGGTTTAACGGCAGAGATAAGCGCTAAAGGAGTATCTTCCTCAAATGGGACAACAAAACTGACCGATTCTAAGCTTGCTAAAACATACGCTCTATCTTCCAAAGGGTTTATCGGTCTGCTCTCACCTTTGAGTCGCCTAATCGAATCATCCGAATTAAGCCCAAGAATCAGTATATCACCAAAACTTTTAGCCACTTCAAGGTACTTCACATGCCCTACATGTAAGATGTCAAAACAGCCATTGGTAAAAACAATTTTTTGATTTTTTTTGGTTTGAAGTAGATGGATGATCTCTTCTTTAGTTTTAATCTTACTCTCTGCTGTAGCAGCTCTTAAGCTATGCTCATACGCATCCACTTCATCCAGAGTTACGGTTGCACTTCCTAGTTTTCCAACGACTACGGCAGCTGCAGCATTCGCAAAAGAGGCTGATTCTTTCATACTGAGGCCACAAGAAAGAGCATAACCCAAACTTGCTAAAACTGTATCTCCTGCACCAGTGACATCGTACACTTCGCGTGCAACCGTTGGCATTTTTTCAAATTGTTCACCAAAAATTGCCATACCATCTTCAGAAAGTGTAATAATGGCGTATTCAAGATCCAAACTCTCTTTGAGTGAGTTTCCTGCTTTTTGCAGACTTTCATCATCTTTGATGGCTATTTTTGTGGCGATACTTGCCTCTTTTTTATTCGGAGTAATCAGCGTTGCACCACTGTATTTACTATAATCATCCCCTTTGGGATCAACCAAAATAGGTTTGTGATATTTTTTGGCTAGCGCTATTACGCTATGTGTAAATGCTGTTGTTAACACACCTTTGCCATAATCAGAAAGTAAAATAACATCTACCTTTGGAATATACGTTTCACATTGCGCTAAAAGAGCATCTGCAGAAACTTCGGTGATGTCATCTTTGGATTCACTATCATAACGCACTACTTGTTGATGTGAAGCGATTACGCGGCTTTTTTTGCTGGTTTTTCGATCTTCTTGTTTTATAATCCCTTTGGCATCTGCACCCAAAGTTTCAAGCATGCTCAGGAGTTCTTTGCCATTATCATCATTTCCAACGACACTTAAAACACTCACCTTCGCACCCAAGCTTAAGAGATTATTGACAACATTTCCAGCACCGCCTAGGACTGTACTTTCCCTTTGAACGTCCACGACTTGAACAGGTGCTTCAGGAGAAATACGCTCGCATTTTCCCCACAAATAATGGTCTAGCATCAAATCGCCAATGACCAAGATGGAAGGCTGATAGGCTCTTAATCTATCCATGTTTTACTTCGCTTTTAAAAATACGTTTAATTTCAGGCACGTAGGCTTTAATACCCTCTTCTAAACTTACGCGTGGTTCATACCCTAACTCTTTTTGCGTCGTAGAGATATCTGCCTCTGTGTGCATCTGATACGCACTGTATGGGTTGTTAAAATACTCTGTTCCTAAGTTCGTCTCTAACTCTTTTTGCAAGATGTCAGCGATGTCTTGAAAACTTCGAGGCTTGCCTGTTCCTACATTGTAAACACCGCTTTTTCCAGAAGCTGCTGCTTTTATATTGGCTTGAACAACATCGTCAATGTAAATAAAATCACGTACAATTTTATCAGATCCATGAAAGAGACGTGGTGTTTTACCACTTAAAATTTGAAGCCCAAGTTGTAAAACCATGGAAGCCGTTGTATTTTTGAAGTATTCTCTTGGACCATAAACGTTGAAGTAACGTAGCCCTATCACGCTCATAGTAGGGTTTTGTGCATAAAATTCACGGGCTAAATGATCCATAGCGAGTTTGCTAAAACCATAGACATTTTGAGGTTGTTCATGCCCCACTCTCTGAGGTGAAACAGCATCTCCATACGTTGCAGCGCTGGAAGCATACACTACAACTGCATTGCTTTTTTTGGCTAATTCTAGGATACTTTTAAAAGCATTAACATTCGTTTTAACCATAATACCTTGATCTAAAACCGTTGTATCGGAGATGGCAGCTTCATGAAAAATATAATCAAATTGATACGAAGAGAGTTTTTTTAGTGCTTCTTCATCATTAATATCACCGCTAATGACTTCACCCTTAAAGCCTATAAGATTTTTAAAGTGACCAAAGCTTTTAAGATTGCCATTGGAAAAGGTGGCTTCACTTCTAAAAACATCAAAGACAACGACGTTACATGTAGGATAATTTTCTTGAAAATAAAAAGCAAGATTACTACCGATAAACCCTGCTCCACCTGTAATTAAAATACTTTTATGATTAAAATTTTTTTCAGTATATTGCATGCTAAACCCTAATTTTTAATAAGGTCTATTGTATCCAAAAGAAAATTAACGCAATATTTAGCTCCGCTATTTTGTGCTTCACCTAGAAAGATCGTATTGCCAATGTTTACACCTTGTGCCGCTTCAATGTCGCTTGACTTATCACCAATCATCCATGAGTCTTTCACATCGATGTCAAATGCACTTATCGCCTCTTTAAACATGCCACTTTTAGGTTTTCGACATTCACAATGTGCTTCAGGAGAGTGAGGACAGTGGTAAATCGCATCGATTTTGATATTGTTATATAAAAATTCTTGACACATCCAACTACTCAATGTTTCAAAATCCTCTTCAGTATAGTACCCTCGTCCAATGCCAGACTGATTGGTAACAACAATAAGCAGATACCCTAAAGATTGAAAATGTTTTAAGGCTTCAAACACGCCTTTGCAAAACTCAAAATCCTCAATTTTAGAAACATATGCATGATCAATATTGATTACGCCATCGCGATCCAAGAAGATTGCTTTTTGCACCTATTCTCCTAGTTCTTTGGTAATATCACTGAGTAAATTGGTATATTCGAGGTAGCCAAAAGCATCTTTTTGTGCGATCAGTGATTTTTTAGCTCTTTGGAAAAAGCTTTGCGATTCTTGACGATTTTTCAAATCATATGCCAAAAATTTTCCCATGTAATAGTTCGCATAAAGATGTGTTGGCTCTTTAATCAAGACAATTTGAACTTCTTCAATCGCAGAATAAATTTGTGAATTTTTTTGGAGAGCAAGTGCCAGTTTGAGGCGCATCATATGTTGCATATCATCAACCAATAAGCTTTTTTTATACATCACGGAAGCTTCATTGAAGATGCCCATTTCAAAATACCCATCACCCAATTTATTCCAGATATCTTTATCATTTGTTTTAGCGGCTTGTTGTTTAAGCTTCGTGACTTTAAGTGCAAAAGGAAGTACCGTTGCAATACGGCTATTTTGTACATTGTGTGGATCAATGGAGTAGGCATCAACTAAGATTTCAAACCCTTGAGCAATTTTCCCAAGTTTGAGATAAATATTGGCAAGTTGGAGCATACAGACTGTATTTTCAGGCTCATTGACTAGAATTAATTCAATGGCTTCTTTGGCTTTTTGAGTATCTGTTCTTTCTACTTCACAAACGCTATGGGTAGCTCCCACAAGAGTACTTAAAACAGATAAAAATACAACAATCCCCCGCAACAAATGCACTCCTATTAGTATAAGATTTGGACTGATTATATCCAAGTTTTATAGAAATGAAAATATCTCTTTAGACTACTTTAAAAAAACTAAGCAGGGTTAAAGTATGGTTAGTTATAATTTTCGAACACAACTCAAAAAGGGGTATTTCGTATGAAAAAAGTTTGTACAATTTTAGCAATTGCAGCTGTATCTAGTTTAATGGCGGCCGATGGCGCAGCTATTTACCAATCAAAATGTTTTTCCTGTCATGGAGAAAAAGCTTCTAAAGCTGCATTGGCTAAATCACAAATCATTGCTGGTTGGGATGCAGCAAAAATCGTTACTGCTGTTAATGGCTACAAAGATGGTAGTTATGGTGCCGCAATGAAAGGTGTTATGAAACCTATTGCAACAGGTCTTACAGATGAGGATCTCAAAGCAGTCGCTGCGACAATCGCTTCATATAAATAAACTCTACACGACACAGGAGCAAAGCTTCTGTGTCTACGTTATTGCCACTGGGGCGCTAAAGCTTGCCTCTTCGAGGCAGAACGTTTTCTCACTCAAAATCATATGATTAATCCGGTGGTGCGTAGCTTGTCTCTCTTTTCTCTTTTTGCTTTAAAATCTCCGCTTTTTTACGTTCCATCATCACGGCATCATTCAGTGCTTCTTCGCTGTCAAATTGAGCACCATCTAAAAATTTTTTATGATCATCGAATTGCCCACTGCGAATCCCCCAAAGCAATGCCCATAAACCAAATGCACCCAAAAGGGTGGAAGCTCCTAACATCATCGCTATAATCCAACCATCCATACCTAAGGCCTTTTAAAAATGTTTTTAATGCGCATCGAATTCCCAACTACCACCAAAGAGCTGAGTGACATTGAAAGAGCGGCAAACAACGGTATAATATACCCACTCATTGCTAAAGGTATCGTTACGACATTGTAGAGTAACGAAAAGAGCAAATTTTCTTTCACCACACGTAAACTTTTACGGGAAATAACAAAAGCTTCATACAAGCTATGTACGCTATCGTTGGTCAACACAACATCACTAACATCCACAGCCACATCAGCACCACTTCCCATAGCAATGGCTATCTCACTTTGAGAAAGCGCTAATGTGTCGTTGATACCATCTCCCGCCATGACCACTTTTTGACCTTTTTGACGTAACACTTCAATATAGGCTGCTTTTTCATGCGGTAACAATGCCGCTTCAAAAACATCAATGCCTACTTCCTTCGCAATATCACGTGTTACACTCACATGATCCCCACTTAGCATCACGATTTCTAATCCAAGCGTTTTAAGCGCCGCAATACTCTCTTTTGCGCCCTCTTTTAGGCTATCTTTAAGTCCAAATATCGCAACTAAAACACCATCAATAGCAAAGAAATAGTGACTGAACATCTCAAAATTTTCAGGCATAGCAACCGTAATACCCGCTTCAGCCATCATTTTGGCATTCCCACCTAAAAGTTGATGTGTTTCAAATGTAGCTTTGACACCTTTGGCTTCAATCGTTTTAATCTGCCCCAAATCTTTTACACATAAAGCCGATGCATCTTCGTTCAAAAAGCTTGCAATACCTTGGCTGATGGGGTGATTGGATGAGCTGACCAGTGCATACAAAAGAGAAAGATCAAACGGCTGGAGGTACATATGCGTCACCACTTCAGGTTTACCTTTGGTGATGGTTCCGGTTTTATCTAAAACCAGTGTGTCGCATTTTGCCATAGTTTCTAAAAACCCTGCTTCTTTAAATAAAATGCCTCGTTTTGCAGCCAAACCAAGTCCAACCAGTGTCGCAACCGGAGTTGCAAGACTTAAAGCACACGGACACGCAATGACAATCACAGAGATCGCTATAATCAACCCTGTTTCAAACGAACCACTGTGATAAAACCAAAATAGCAGTGTTGAAAAAGCCAAAAAAAGAATTGTACGTGAAAAATACCCCGAAATTTGATTGGCAAGTTTTTCGATCTTAGGCTTTTTGTTCATGGCATCTTCAAGAAGCGTCACCAATTTAGAGAGCATAGAAGAGGAAAAGGTATTGGTCGCTTTGTAGCGAATAACACTGTCTAAACAGATAGATCCACTGAGAATTTTATCGCCTTTTTGGGCTAAAATAGGAACGGATTCACCATTAAGGCGTGAAAGATCAAAAGAGCCTTCGCCCTCTACTATCACGCCATCAATGGCGACTTTATCACCAGCTCGTACTTCAATCATCTCGCCGATTTCAACCGAATCAACGCTTGTTAATATCTTCTCATCCCCTTTGATCAGCAATACCTCTGTAGGCATTAAACTTCCAAATGCATCCAGCGTGTCAACAGCCTTTTTCTTCGTTAAAACCTCTAAATATTTACCGGCAAAAACAAAGGTAATAATCATCGTCACCGAGTCAAAATAGACCTCAGCACTCCGCGAGAACATCGCATAAAGAGAAAAAACATACGTCAAAGAAGCACCAGTGGCAACCAAAAAGTCCATCGTCACATAACGATGTTTGATCCCATAATACGCCCCTTTAAAGTAGACTGAGCCCGTATAAAAAAGGGTCGGAGTCGCCAGAATAAACTCAGCAAAATTGAGAATATTTTTGACATTACTTTCCATCCCAGTAAAATAGCCCGCATACTGTGCGATGGCAATCCACATCACATTCATTGTCGCAAAAATACCCACTAAAAGTTTGGAATAATACTCTCTGCGTTGTACCGTTGCACGCTCTTCACCACTTTTAGGATCATACGGATATGCGTTATAGCCAATGCTTCGGATTGTCTCTATAATGTGTGAAAGCTTGATGATCTCACCATCCCAAACGATCTTTGCCTTGTTATTGGTGTAGTTGATCGTGACTTCAACAATGCCTTCTTGTTTAGAAAGTACTTTTTCATTAAGCCATACACACGCACTGCAATGAATCCCCTCAATAATCAAAGAGATTTCACTCAAACCTTCTTTGTTCGTTTTGACATATTTTGAGATAAATCCATCCAAATCAAAACGACTGGTATCGTCCATGTTGACTTTAGGAGGAGCTAAAGTTGTTTCACCCATTTTGGCATAAAATGTATCAAGCCCTTCATCTTTTAAAAGATGAAAAACACCTTGGCAACCTTTACAACAAAAAAATTTGGGAGTTTCATAACTGGTGTCTTGGAGTAACAAAGTGGCTTCGTATTCTAAATGGCAGTGATCGCAACATTTTTTGCTCATATTAATCTTTCATTAGAGTTCTTCTCGAACTCATTTTTTATACGCTTTCCAAGCAAAGCTTGAAAAACTACGCTAACCGCTAAGGCACTAAAGCTTGCCTCATGCTGAGGCAGAAACTTTTTTTGCAATTATAAAAAATTATTATATCGTGACTTTTTTGTGATAAACCTGATAGAAAAATAGACTTAATTTTTTTTTCAAACCCTTTGTGATAAAGTGCCAACCCTACATAATAGTTGTAGGTAACTATGAGTCAAGGGAAAGTAGTGGAGAATAGTCAAAAGCTCTATGTTAAAGCAGGACTTTTCCTGATACTTGCATTATGTCCTCTCTACTTTGCAATTTGGTATCACTCTCTCATCTTAGCCTCTATCCTTCTTACAGGGATAACAAGCTTTGGTCTCTTTTTTGTTACCAAGCTGATTCAAAGCAATACAAAGCTTAAAAATGAACTACGCAAAAATCTTTACATCGATCTTAATACAAAACTACCCAATCGCCTTAAACTTCTAAGAGACAACAAAAAACTCGATCCGTCTATTGAGTCAACCCTGATTATCATCAATATTGACTCATTTCAAAATACCAACAACTTTTACGGACACAACTTTGGCGATAAATTTCTCAAAGTCATCGGGGAGTGGCTCTCAAACAACCTTCCACCCATTGATGCCACGCTTTACAAATTTGAAGCGGACATTTATGCCATTTTGATCCGCGTTCCTTTTAACGAATACAACCTCAAAAAATACCTCAAAAAAATCTCGATGAAAATTACAAAAGACCGCATTATTTGCGATGAAGTAGAGGTAGATACAACCCTTTCCATTGGTGCACATCAAGGAAAGAAAAGCTTGCTTAAACTTGCTTCCATCGCCTGTAAAGAGGCGAAGAACAAACGTCTTCCTTATATGATTTACGATAAAAGCAGTCACAAAGAGGCAGAGTACCATCACAACATGACCATGAACCATACGCTTAAAGAAGCGCTTGCAAAAGACTATGTTGTCCCTTTTTTCCAACCTATTCTTAACTTTCGTACCAACGAAATTGAAAAATTTGAAACCCTTATGCGCATTAAAAAAGAAGATGGCAGTTACTATTTACCCGCAGAATTTTTAGATGTAGCTAAGCACTCGAAAATCTACTCAAAACTCTCGATGTCACTCATTCAAAAAGCATTTGAAACCTTTCAAATCTCTTCCAGTGGCTTCTCTATCAACCTCTCCTACCTTGACATGACTAACATTGTTACAACGACTTTCATCATCGAAAAACTTGAAGAATTCAATGTAGGTCCTTGGGTAATTTTTGAGATTTTAGAGAGCGATGGTATTGAAAACTATGAAGCGATTGCCAAATTTATCGACCAAGTCAAATCTTACGGAGCAAAAATTGCCATTGATGATTTTGGCTCAGGCTATTCAAATTTTGAACGACTGACAGAGCTGAGAGTGGATTATATTAAGATTGATGGCAGTCTTATAAAAAATATTCACCATAACGAAGAGACAAAGATCATTGTTAAAACCATTGTCAACTTTGCTAAAGAGCTCAATATCAAAACGATTGCTGAATATGTTCACTCAGAGGAAGTTTTAGAGTGTGTTAAAGAGATAGGGATTGATTATGGGCAAGGTTTTCACATTGGAAAACCAAAACCCGAACTTCCTATCAGTGCACATTAACTTTTTTGGCAAATAAACAGAGATAGATTCCCCCAAAAATCAAAATTATACCTCCCAAATGGTACCATTCTAAACGCTCACCTAAAAAGATATACGCTAAAAAGCTCCCAAACAGTGGCATTAGATGCGTAAATTGTCCCGTTTTATCCGCCCCAATCTGAGCAATGCCTTTATGCCATAAATAGTAGCAAAGAATAGAAGTCACCAAAACCACATAGGCAATTGCCCACGCATAGTCCATCACAACTCTTATTTCTCGATCCAAAGAATACCCTTGCACTAGGTAAAAAGGTAAAAGCATCACAACACCAAGCGCTACAGTCGTTATAAAAAATTCAAAGTTACTCAGTGTAGAAGGTCTAAATTTCACAAGCACACTGTAACTTGCCCAACATAAAGAAGAAGCAATGACCCAAAAATCACCTGCGTTAAAACTGAGCATCAAAATGCTCTGAACATCACCTTTGAGCACTAAAAAGACAACACCCAGTGTCGAGAGGACAATGCCCACAATTTGTCGCAGAGAAATCGTTGTTTTCAAAATAACAAACGAAAGAAAAAGAATGATGATAGGAATGGAAGAGTTAATCAAAAGCGCATTGGTGGCAGTCGTTTTTTGTAATCCAATGTACAAAAGTGTATTGAATGCTGCAATACCAAGAGCTGAGAGTAACATTAAAATGCCAAAATGGTTTTTAAGCGCACCCCAAATTTTCTTTGCATGTAACAGTAAAAAAGGAAGCGTTACGACAAAAACACCCAACCATCTAAAGAAAGCTAATTCCCATGGTTCAATCGCTCCCGCAACAAAACGCCCAAGAACAAAATTGGCAGACCAAAAAAGCACACACAATACTAAAAGAACATAGACTTGCATTTCTATCCTTTTTTTCGAAACGTCATTGTAGCAAATATAACGCCATTGCAACACAACAGCTATACAATTTCAGTAGGTTTTACAAAGCGTTAAATGCGCGCTAAAAATTTTTGTAAGAACGCTAATTATGAAAAAGGATTTTCAAGGAGATTTAGGATGTTATACCAACTTAATTTACGAGAGCTAACATATGTACTCTCAGAAGCCCTCGATTACGTAGGTATCGATGACATTATGCATGGAAAACGTGTCGCTTATATTGCCTGCGAAGTTGGCAAAACACTGGGTTGGCGACAATCAAAATTGGATAAAGTAATGCTCATGGCAATGCTGCATGACAGCGGTGTCTCTTCCACAGATGTTCATCATGCCATCATTCATCATCTGGATTGGTCAGAGGCACACACCCATTGTACAAAAGGTGCACGACTTTTAAAAAGTGTTCCTATTTACCGTGATTTTGCAGATATTATCGCGCAACATCACACGCATTGGGAACATTTTTCACCTCATCTTGATGAAGAGGTTAAACTCTATGCTAACCTTATCTATTTAAGTGATCGTATTGATTCCTTACGGTCTCAATTTGGGGCACATCTTTATCATGAAAAAGAGTATATTCGCTCCATCATTCAAAAGCATACGCCCACGATGTTTTCACCAAAATTGACGGAAGCATTTGTTCAAATCTCGCAAACAGATGCCTTTTGGTATTACTTAGAGCCCGAATACATTCATTACTACTTTCGAGATTGGATTGACAAAGGCGAAATCAAAGCAGTTTCGTTTGATCTTTTAAAAAAAATTGCACTTATGTTTGCAGGTATTGTCGATGACAAAGGTGTATATACGCATGAACACCATACTTTGGGCGTTGCCTCTTTAGCTCGCTATCTCGCACAATTATGCGAACTTTCTATTGGAGATCAAGAAATGATTGAGTTAGCAGCTCTTTTTCATGATTTAGGCAAGCTTAGAATTCCCGATGACCTTGTTTGTAGAGTAGATGCACTCAATGATGATGAATGCATAAAAGTGAGACGACACGGTTTTGATGCACAAATCATTTTACAGCAAATCAAAGGCTTTGAGGGTATTGCTAAAATCGTCTCTATGCACCATGAAACGCTCGATGCAAAAGGCTACCCAGCACACCTTGGTGAAGAAAAAATCCCCTTAAAAGCGCGTATTTTATCGACAGCCGATACGTTTGAAGATTTAATGCACCAAACAAAAACTTTAGATGCTAAAAATGCCTATGAAATGCTTGAAAAAATGGTTATAGAACATAAATTGGATGCAAGTATTGTCGATAAAATGGCAATTCATATGCAAGAGTGTTACGAAAAAGCTATTCACCCGCATGCTTACCTGTAAAAAATCATACAGTGTTATCGCCCTTTTGAGTGAGATTGTGCTAAAATCTATAAGTTGTGTTCAGAAGAGGTGGTCGCCTGATGCGTTTACTTATCTTTCTTTTCTTTTTTTACACTACACTCTTTGCCAATCATACAGTGGAACCTATTTCACTGCAACTCGCATGGCTTCACCAATTTCAATCCGCAGGATTTTATGTCGCGCAGGAAAAAGGCTTTTACGCAGAGCTTGATCTTAACGTCACCATCAAAGAGTACCAATCTGGCACGAATAGTGTGGATGCGGTTCTCTCAAAAAAGAGTGATTATGGCATTGGTAAATCCTCATTAATTATTGATCGTAGCCATAAAAAGCCTGTTGTTGCACTCATGGCACTGTTTCAACACTCTCCTTCTGTTCTTATTAGCACCAATCCTGTCATTAAAACGCCCAAAGACCTTTTCAACCGTATCGTGATGATGAGCTTTGAAGAATCAAGCGCTGTCTCTATTCTTTCAATGCTTATGAGCCATGGGGTTAAAAAAGAGGATGTTTTTTTACGAGACCCCTCTTTTAACCTTGATGATCTCATCAAACAAAAGATTGATGCAATGGCGTGTTACATCTCTAACGAGCCCTTTATTCTCGATGAACGTAATATTTCGCATACGATATTAAACCCTAAAGACTACGGATTTGATTTCTATGGCGATATTCTTTTTACATCAGAAGATGAAATTGCATTGCATAAAGAGCGAGCAAAACGATTTTACAGTGCGAGTAAAAAAGGCTGGGAATGGGCATTTGACCATGTTGAAGAAACAGCACTTCTTATTTATGAGAAGTACAATACACAACATAAAAGCCTTGACGCACTTATCTATGAAGGAAAGATGCTTAAACAATTAGCATTCGATGAAGGAAAGCCTTTTGGACTGATTGAAGCTAAAAAATTTGAGGACATTGCCAATGTCTATAAAATCAGCGGTCTTTTAAAAAATGGTACTTCACTAGAAGGGTTTGTTGATCCCTTACATTTTGCTAAGGATACTGTCAAAATTGGCATTTTAGCGATCCGTGAAGACAGCACTATTATTCCGAAAACATGGAGTGATAGCGCCCAGTACCTTAGTGATCTTTTCCCCTCCCATCAGTTTGTTATCATTCCGCTAAGCTTTGAAGAGATGCAAAAAAGTATTCAAAAAAAAGAGATAGATTTTATCATTACAAACCCCATGCATGCCATTCAACTTGAACATATGTATGGCATTAGCCGTATTGCGACACTTATGCCACGTTACAAAGACCACTACTATAGCGAGTATGGGAGTGTCATCTTTACCAAAGCAGACACAACACATATCAATACCTATAATGATTTTAAGACAAAAACCATTGGTGCCGTCTCAGAACACTCTTTAGCAGGTTATCTTTTAGGACTCAAAGAGATCAACAACCCGTCCCTTACAAAAAACATCTCTTTTCTAGGAACCCATCACAATGTTGTCAAAGCAGTGATGGGAAATAGCGTCGATGTGGGGATTATTCGCAGTGACGTGCTTGAGCGGATGCAAGATGAAGGACTTATTTCACTCAAAGATATTAAAGTTTTAGGAGCAAAAAAGTATCCTAATTTTCCATTTCTCATAAGCACCGAACTTTATCCAGAGTGGGTTTTAGCCAAAACACCTCACACCTCAGAATACCTTACCAATGAAGTGCTGAGTAGTCTTTTAAAGCTTTCCATAACACCTAAAGTCAAGCAAGCTTTTCGCCTTAAAACGCCACTGGATTACTCCAAAATATATGTGATTCTCAAAGAGTTTAACATTTACCCTTACGAGCAAGAACCCTTTACCTTCAAAGATGTTTTAGTGAAATACAACTCTGTTTTTTTGGGGATTATTTTCATTTTTATCATCTCGTTTGCATTTCTCGCGCATATCCAACGTCTCAATAAAAAGTTACGTGAACGTACCGGAGAAATTGAAAACTTCAATGCAACCTTGGAACAAGAGGTAGACGAGCGAACCCATCAACTGAGCCTTCTTAACTCAAAACTTAAAGATTTAGCCAACACCGATGAACTGACAAAAATCGACAATCGCAGACACTTTTTGCTTCTTGCCACCCAATACTTTCACCTTGCAAAACGTAACGCTATGGAGCTTCATATTCTCTCCCTTGACATCGACTTTTTTAAACATGTGAACGACACCTATGGGCATGCAAAAGGCGATGATGTGTTGAAGTTCTTCGCAAAAAGCATCAAAGAGATTATTCGTAAAAGTGATCTTTTTGGACGTATTGGAGGAGAAGAATTTTCGATATGTATTCAAAACACCCCTCTGGATGGGGCGCGCATCTTAGCAGAAAAAATACGCGAATCCATCGAGAGAACAACAGGAGGTGCGCAAGATTTACCCGCTATCACGGTTAGTATTGGGATTAGTTCACTCAAAGAGAGTGATAAAGAGGTTTTCGACATTATGCAACGCTCTGATGAAGCACTCTACATAGCTAAACGAAATGGTCGAAATCAAGTACAAATTCTCTAACATTTTAAATTAAGAGTTTATTTATCCGACTTAGCTATAATTTACAAATATTTTCTTAAAAGGACACACAATGGCAACAACCAAACTCAAAGGTAATCCAGTCGCACTTTCTGGCACTGAAATCAATGTTGGCGATAAAGCTCCAGCTGTAACACTTGTCGCAAAAGACTTAAGTGAGATCAAAGTCGGAGGAGCTAGTGATAAAGCTCAAATCATCGTTATCGTACCTTCATTAGATACAGCGGTCTGTGCTCAAGAGACACGTACATTTAACACAAAAGCTGCAGCAATTCCTGATGCAACTGTTGTCGTTGCCTCTATGGATCTTCCATTTGCAATGGGACGCTTTTGTACAACTGAAGGCATTGAAAACCTACAAGTAGGTAGCGATTTTAGAGAAAGAGCTTTAGCAAATGCATACGGTGTTTTAGTAGCAGATGGCCCACTTAAAGGCTTAAGCGCAAGAGCAATTTTTGTAGTTGATAAAGCAGGCAAAGTTGTTTATAAAGAGATCTGTCCTGAAATTACAGAAGAGCCTAACTATGAAGCAGCACTTTGTGCGCTTAAAGAAACAGCAGCACCATCACATAAATGTGGCTGTGGCGCAAAATAATCTAGCTTAACTTCGCTTCTTCTTGTGTCTGATAAAGCCACAAGAAGAGCTTCTCAAATTTTAAAATCGTCTTCTCATCAATACTCTGATCGGGGAGTGTTAAAATTGTCTCCATCATAGCTCTATTTTGTAAAAAAGCGATGTCATACAGTGCTGCTTTGCCTATAATTTTCTCTAAAAAGCCCTTGTTATCAAGCTCTGAAACACTTTTTTGCACACTCTGGTACTGTGACAATCCTTTAGGCATCATAACGTAATCACTCCTGCAAAACGTCCTGTTTGTTTCTCTCTTCGGTATGAAAAATAATCCGCATTGCAACAACTGCACACATCTGAAATCTCAATATGTTCACGCTTCACACCTAATGCTAAAAATGCCTCTTGGTTATAGCGTTGTAAATCCAAAAAGTACTTTCCCTCTTTTACCTGTAAAGCTTTTTCAAACCCTTTGGTGACTTCAATGCCCACTTCATAGCAACAGACATGAATTGAAGGTCCTATCCAAATTTTCAACTCTTCCATACGTGAACCAAATGTTTCAGCCATAGTTTGAGCCGTTTTTTGCCCAACATTTAAAAGGCTTCCCGTACGTCCTGCATGTGCAACACCAATAGCATGATGTACCTCATCGTAAAACAAAATAGGAATACAATCCGCAACCATCACCGCTAAACCAATGCCTTTAACATTGGTTATCATCGCATCACACGTAGGCGATTCGTCACCTGTATGAACCAAAACAACGGTATCTCCATGTACTTGATCCATAAAAACAAGCTTTGAAACACCAAGTTTTTCTTCTAAGCGTGCTCGATTTTCTTTGACATTTGAGCGATCATCACCCACATGAAAAGCAAGATTGAGGCTATCAAATGGAGCTTGACTTACACCCTCATATCGTGTCGTAAAACAATACTGCATCAATAGGTTGCCATAATCCGATCCACCCCATTCCAATCAAGCGCCTCTTTTTTACTAAACATATGATGAAGATAACGCGCAAACATGTCAGTTTCAACATTCACTTTCTGCCCTACTTTATAACTTCCTATCAATGTTTTTTGAAGCGTATGTGGAATGATGGTTAAACGAAAACCTTTTGGGCTAACATCGTTAACCGTCAAACTTACACCATCAATCGTAATGCTCCCTTTAGGAATGACAAATGTCAATTGCTTTTGAGGAATGCTCACTTCAATATCCAGCCCATTTTCTCTTTGATTAAAATGTTCAATCACACCCACGCAATCCACATGCCCTTGAACCATATGCCCATCAAGACGATCACCCAGAGCAAGGGCTGGCTCCATATGTACTTTTCCTTTGAGGTTTTCAACCGCAAGTAAAGACCTGCTTTCTAGGGAGAGTTCTACACTAAAACCACCCTCAAAAAGCTCTATAACCGTTAAACAAGCACCATTGATGGCAATGCTATCCCCAATGTTAGGTTTATAGGTTGCACGAAGCGTTAAAATGTTATTGGCATAACCTGAAACTTCTGCAAATTCTCGAATTAACCCTGTAAACATTCTCTAACCCTTTGTCTATTTATCTTTTCTATTATAACGCTTTTAGGATTTAACTAGCATAAGTAAAGAGAATGCTCGTTTGCAGGATAAAGCGCTTTTAGCAATAAAGTACAGTGCGCTTTATCATTTTCCCCCTTTTTTCCCCTTTTTTTTAGTGATAGTATTCACATTAAGGCTGAAATGCTTATAATAGGCATATACAAAAACGATGTATGGGAGATCGATAATGAATCATTGGACAATTTCACAGAAAATTTATATTCCACTTTTTGGAGGTATTGTTATAGGATTTATTCTCATTCTTTTTTCCTCTTACCTGAGCATTCAGGGTATTGAAAAAGATGTTTATGGTAAAGAACAAGAAACATTGAAAATTTATGTCAAAAATCAACTCGAAGCAAAATATGACATTGCATTAACCAATGCTATTACCATTGCTTCTAATTATTATGTTATTGAGGCGTTATTGGGTAATGACCGTGCCATTGCCATTAAAGGGCTTAAAGAGCTTACCACTCTCTATAAAGAAAAAACAGATTTTAAAGAAGCCCAGATTCACATCCACACCAAAGACATTAAAAGTTTTCTTCGTGAATGGATGCCAAACAAATTTGGCGATGACCTCTCCAGTTTTCGTCAAACCATTAAAAAAGTCAAAGAGACCAAACAACCTCTTACTGCCATTGAAATGGGCGTAGCAGGTATGTCACTTCGAGGGGTTGCTCCGATTATCAAAGAGGGTGAGTATTTGGGTTCGGTTGAATTTATTGACTCATTTGATGCTGTAGCAAAAAGCGCTAAAACAGATATAGGCGCTAGTGTGATCTTTCTCACCGACAAAAAACTACTTAACTTAAGTGCAGGTGCAAAAGATGCACTTTTAGCCAAAGATACAGCTCTTTCACAAGCCAAAGCAATAACCGATATGAAACTCTTTGATGAGATTAAAGATCTCGATCTTTCAAGCAAAGGGAAAAGTTTTTCAACACAGACGTATTTCATCGTAAGAGATGAGCTTAAATCATTTGATGGAACAAGAGCAGGTGAAGTTTTAATCGCCAAAGAGCTACAAGCAGTTAAAGCAGTCGTTCATGAAGCACAATATGTTTTGGTAAAACAGATCGTTGTTATGTCTATCATCACCATGATTATTATGGGTATGCTCGTTATCACCCTAAAAAAAGCGGTTATTGATCCTGTAAAAGAGCTCAAATTAAGAGCCGATAATCTTGCCAGTGGTGATGGTGACTTGACAAAACAAATGGATGTTTTAAGTGGCGATGAGATCGGTCTTGCTTCTAAAGCATTTAATCTGTTTATCGACAAAGTAAGAAATACCGTTAGTATGGCAAAATCTTCGAGTAATGAAAATGCCTCTGTTGCCAATGAACTTACCTCCACAGCCCTTGAAGTAGGACGAAGAGCCGAAGAGACATCGGGTATTGTCAATGAAACCAATACCATGTCACGCAACATCAAAGAAGAGCTTTCTACCTCATTAATAAAAGCAAAAAAATCCGAAGAAGAGATCGCACAAGCACATACTAAATTGATCAATGCTAAAAATCAAGTGAACAAAATGGCAGACCAAGTCCAATCCAGCGCACATACCGAAGTTGAACTTGCACGTCAAATTTCACAACTAAGCAATGATGCAGACCAAGTTAAAGGTGTTTTAACCGTTATTTCGGATATTGCTGATCAAACTAACCTGCTCGCACTCAATGCCGCCATTGAAGCAGCACGTGCGGGTGAGCATGGACGAGGTTTTGCTGTTGTTGCGGATGAAGTGCGCAATCTTGCAGAACGAACACAAAAAAGTTTAACAGAGATTAATGCCACTATCAATGTTATCGTTCAAGCGATTAATGATGCCAGCGATCATATGAACAATAACTCCAAAAGTATGGAAAATCTCACGAAAATTGCTTCAGAAGTGGAAAAAAACATTAATGAAACAGCTATTATTATGGACAATGCAACCATTTCAAGTGAAAATACGGTGAAAGATTACGTTGAAACGGGTAAAAAAGTAGATGCCATTGTTGCGAAGATCGAAGAGATTAACACCATCACACTGAGCAATACTCGCAGTATGGAAGAGGTCAGTAGTGCTACAGAACATCTCAGCGATCTTACAGAAAAACTCAACGGTGTTTTGGGAAATTTCAGAACCTAATGTGTTGATAAAGGAGTGTTTTTACACTCCTTTATGTCCAAAAAAAGTATAAAACGCTTGCGTCACTCTTTTCGCTTCTTCTAAACTCACCGCTTGAAATCTCACCCGTCCACCGGAGCGTAACTGCGCTAATTTAAAACAATCTACGGCAATGACTGAGCCAATTTTGGGGTAGCCTCCAATGGTTTGGCGCTCTTTTAAAAGTACTATGGGTTCACCATGACTTGGAATTTGCACGGCACCATAACAAATAGGCTCTGAGAGAATTCCACTCTGAGCAGGAGCCACTTTTTCACCACTTAAGCGATACCCCATTCTATCGCCCTCACCTTTAAACGTATAAACACTGTTAAAAAAAGTCTCTTGCGCTTTTGAGTCAAACATCTCTTCTTGGTAGCCTTTGACCAAGCGCAGGATTATCTCATCAGGATAATGCGGTATAAACTGCTTTTCAAGTTTTCGCCTATCCATCGGACAACGAGCCCCAGAGGTTGGAAGTATGTCACCTGCTTTCAGCTTTCTACCCTCAATGCCACCGAGTCCTTCTTTGATACTGGTTGAAAAACTTCCATAAAGGTAAGGTGTTTGAAAACCGCCTGCAACGGCAAGATAGGTAAATTGCCCTTCACTCGCATACCCAAACGTTAAAATATCGTTTTTTTTGAGTTGATGGACTTGCCATAAACCAAGTGTATGACCGTTGAGTTTAGGATGCATTGATGCTCCGCAAATAGCAATGCACATCTCATTTTGAACTTTAAACGAAGCCCCACCTAGTGCTATTTCTATGACGGGAGTATTGAAATCATTGCCCACTAAAAAGTTAGCATAGCCAAAAGCCATCTCATCCATAGCCCCACTTTGAGTCAGCCCAATGTCACTAAAACCTCTACGCCCTGCATCTTGAACACAGCTTTGTATACCACCATTTTCAACTAAAAAGCCACTCATAAAGCACCTCCTAGTTTTAAAAATTCCTCTTTAGAAATAGACTCATAGCGCACGTGATCGCCTACATGAAAAAGCGAAAGCCCCTCATACGAAGCGTCAAACATTACCATAGGCGTTCGTCCCAAAATTTTCCAGCCGCCAGGACTTTGAGCAGGATAAACCGCTGTTTGTCTGTCTGCTATGGAAACACTCCCTTTTGGAACAGCTTTCCTTGGACTTGCTAAGCGCGATGTCGCCAAGCGTTCGTCTATTTCACCCAAATACGCAAACCCTGGTGCAAATCCGATCGCATACACACTGTACACTCTACCCGAATGCAACGCTATAATTTCTTCAATGCTCATATTTTTTTCGTGTGCCAAAAGCTCTAAATCAAGCCCTACTTCAGGGCCATAATAGGTTGGAATCGTAATGATTTTAGGCTCGCTCATCGCAATCTCTTCGGCATGATGGATGATCTTCTCGATCTTCTCGCACACACCATCAAAGTCAAAATGCATCAGATCATAGCTTATCATAAGCGATGCGTACGAAGGAATGATTTCAAAAAAACTGGCGCACTGCACAGCTTTTAACGCAAGGTAGCTTTTTTGCACTTCTTGGGAAATGCGTGGGTCAATGGTACTTCCAAAATAGACAATAACGGATGATTCCGAAGCAATTTTATAAACCCTACTCACATGCTTTTCCTCAGAGTTTCTACCAATACAACGGCTTCTTCGTTATCGCCATGAACGCACAAGGTATCTGCTTTAAGGGCAATTCTTTTACCCGAAATGGTCTCAAGAACGCCCTCTTTTTGAAGCAATTTTAAACGCCCAATAACCGCATTAACATCGTGAAGTACTGCACCTTTTTGGCTCCTTGGAACCAACAAGCCACTCTCATCATATGCCCTATCGGCAAACACTTCATACAAAAGCTCCAATCCTAACTCTTTAGCAATAGCCTCGTACTTTGAGGTATCGACCATGGAAAGAATCATCAATTTGAGTTTTGGGTTTAAACGTGCAACCCCCGTAGCTACAGCTCTAAAAATACGCTCGTCTTTCATCATATCGTTGTAAAGCCCGCCGTGAGGTTTGACATAGGAAAGTGTTGCACCATTCGCCGTAACGAAAGCCTGAAGTGCTCCAATTTGGTAAATGACCATCGACTCAATCTCTTCAAGTGAACAGACCATACTGCGTCTACCAAAACCTACTAAATCAGGATACGCAGGGTGAGCACCAATGGTTACGCCGTGTTTTAGGGCAAGTTTAATGGAACGATCCATAATCACAGGATCTCCCGCATGAAATCCACAGGCAAAATTCGCCATATCGACATAAGGCATAATCAATTCATCCAATCCCATTTTCCAAGAACCAAAACTCTCACCTGCATCACAGTTTAATTTTATCATCTGTTCATCCTAATTTAAAGGTACAAGACTCTTTTCGTAATAATGTTACCATAGCTGGAATTATTAAAGTATTATAGTAAAAAAGAATGTTACTGCTGAACTTATAAAGCCTCTTTTTTCACCAAAACTGTTTTCTTCAAAAGAGCGTTAACCGTATCCTTTTGTACCCTTTGTTAAAGGTTAAATCACACAAATGTCACACAAATATGTTATACTTTGCCCAACATCAGAAGTGATGCCATTTGTTAATAAGCAGCAGGTTGTTGCTAACAAAATTATCATACATGGAGCCCCAATGAATTTTTACAACCAATCAATACAGTTTTCTCAAAAAGAGATCGCCCCACACGCTGCACAATATGACCAAGATGCAGTTTTCCCCAAAAAAATATTTGATAAGATAGGTGAAGAAGGCTACTTTTCACTGCTGATCCCGACAAAATACGGCGGACAAGGAAAAGGTTTAAGCGAACATGCACAAGTCTGTATGGCATTTGCCGAAGGTTCTGCTACGGTGGCACTGTGTTATATGATGCACAACGTTGCCTTAATGTGCCTAAGCAACCACGCCGATGAGACACTCAAACAACAAATCTTTACCGATGTCATCCAAAACAAAAAACTCTTAGCCCTTGCGTACAGCGAAGTGGGTACAGGTACACACTTTTATAAACCCGAAATAACCGCACACTACACCGATAAAGGCGTTATTTTAAATGGCGCAAAAAGCATGGTTACCTCGGCTGAATACGCATCGTATTATCTCGTATTATCGCCTGCAAAAGACCCCGAAAAAATCAATAACTGGATTGTTCCAAAAGAGACAAAAGGCTTAAGTTTCGCACTTTCCACATGGGATGGTCTTGGTATGCGTGCCAATGTTTCATGTCCTATGGAGCTGAACGATCTCTTTTTAGATGAAAGCTACAAAATCGGCGCAGAAGGAGGTGCTATGGAGCAAGTCTTTACAACCGTAGCTTCTTTCTTCCTCACAGGCTTAGCGTCTGTTTACAGCGGTTTGAGTACCAACATCTACCAAGAAGCACTCAACCATGCGACGACACGTAAATACTCCGAAAGTGTTTCGCTGGCTAACATTGAAACCGTTCAAATCCACTTAAGTAATCTCTACACCAAAATGATGGCATCTCGAACGATGGCATTTGAAGCGGCACGCAGTTACGATGCTGGTGAAGCGGATGCTGTGCTTAAAATTATTTCTGCACGTATTTTTGCTTCTGAAAGCGTCATTGAAAACGCAACGATTGCTATGAGAGTGGGTGGTGGTAAAAGTTACAATAAACAAACTCCGCTTGAGCGATTGTTAAGAGATTCATTTGCGGGACACATCATGGCACCAAGTGTGGATGTGTTAAAAGTGTGGCTTGGCAAAGCCGTCTCAGGACAACAAATCCCTTAACCAATATAGCGTTCTTGCAAAACTAAGTTTCAAGAAGTTAAAGCATCAAAGGTGCGTGGGCTTTGTGCCGAGCAAAACCCAGTGTAACGTAACTTTTAAAGCTTTGCTTTAAAGGCGTGTTTGAAGTTCGGTAAGAACTAAATTAATAAACAAGGCAAAAATATGAATCACGAAACCATAAAAATTGGTGCGGTCATTTATGACCCAAAAGTAACTGTAATTTGGGGTATTATCGCCAATTTTTTCCTAGAAAATGGCGTCAATGTCGAGTGCCTCTTTTTTAAAGATTATGAAACACAAGTCGATGCACTTTTAAAAAGCGAAATCGACATTGCATGGAATTCACCTTTGGCATGGGTGGATGCTGCAATGCGTTCTCACAACAGATGTATCAAAAGTGCGATGCGCGACACAGACCAAGATCGAAAATCTGTTTTTCTAACAAGAGCTGACTCCAACATCGCTTCGTTACAAGAATTAAAAGGCAAAAAAATCGGATTTGGAGCCATTGATTCACCTCAGGCGCGCCTGATTCCTATGAACTTTTTAGCACAGAATGGCTTGAAGGCGGGGAGAGACTATGAAGAAGTAGTCTTTAATATCGGCTATGGCTTGCATGGCGACCATGTGGGTGGCGAACGCGATGCTCTTCACGCTTTGCAAAATGGATTGGTCGACGCATCAGTCTGTGTGGATTTAAATTATGAAGCGTGGAAACAAGACGGCACTCTCGATGAAAAACAGATTGTTTGTATCGAGAAAACGCCTTATTTTGACCATTGTATCTTTACGGTGAGAGAAGATTTTCCACTTGAACGACTGAAAGTATGGGAAGAAACTCTTTTCAAAATGGATTATAACAACCCAGAGCATAAAGAGATGATGGACATGGAAGGTCTTAAACAGTGGGTCAAAGGCAGAACTTCAGGGTATGCACAACTCGAAGAAGCAGTAGCGCTCTTAAATTTTTTCAAAAAAGCGTAGCACCATGAAAAATCAAATGCCTCTTTTTCCTATTAGCCTCATTGGGAGTTGGCCAAGAGAGAGTAAAATCTTAAAATACCTTCATAAAAATGAAGAAAATGCCACTTTCCAAGCGCTGATTGAGGAGCAAACCAAAGAGATTGTCACCATTCAAGAAGAAAACGGTGTCGATATTATCACCAGCGGAGAGCTTTCACGCGATAATTATTGCTCCTTTGTGGCACAAAAACTCTTGGGCGTTAAGCTCTTCTCAATGGTCGAAATGCTCGATTACATCGAGGATAAAGAGGCATTTGAGGAAATTCTCACCAAACTGGATGTGCCAGGATTTAGCATTAAAAATGCCATTTGCGCCGATAAAGTTGTTTACCATAAAAGTTTAGTCAACGACGAACTCTCTCTTTTGAAACAATGCACCCAAAAGCCCATCAAAGCGACCTTACCAGGGCCTTACCTCTTAACACGTTCTATGTGGCTCCCAAATCTCTCTCAAAAACATTACAGCAGTAAAGAGGCGTTAGGGCAAGACATTATCCGTGTGCTGAAACAAGAAGTAGATGTTTTGGTACAAAATGGTGTGTATATGATTCAACTCGATGAGCCTGTTTTAACCGAAGTTGTTTTTACACAAGGAAAGCCTAGAAGCTTCATGTGTGCAGCACTTTCGGAGAGAAAAGACCCCACTGAAGAGTTACGCTTTGCAACAAAGCTCATCCAAGAAATCATGGAGTACATCAACCAAAAAGGAATTATCTCGGCATTACATGTGTGCAGAGGCAATTGGAGCAGCGATGAGAGTACCCTTTTAAGTGGTCCTTACACCCCTTTGGTTCCTTTGTTTGAAGCATCAAAGGCTCAGGTTTTACATCTGGAATTTTCAACACCACGTGCGGGTGAGATCAGCTCACTTTTTAAGAACAGTACGCTGGGTGAAAAAATCATTTTAGGATTAGGGGTGTTAAACCCTCGAACGGCTGAAATCGAAAATGTTAGCGATATTGTCGCCAAAGTAGAAGAAGCACTGCACTATCTGCCTAAAGAGAAAATTTGGCTGAATCCCGATTGTGGATTTGCAACATTTTCCAACCGACCTGTCAATATTCAAAAAATTATTGAACAGAAACTACAGGTCTTGCACAGCGCGGCCAATACCTTAAGAACCCGATATGCATAAACATTTTGTTAATGAGCAAACGTCCTATTTATCGTCATTTCGCATTTTTTTATCGCATGAGAATGAAGCAAAGTTTTACACACGTAACCAGAGTATTATCATTAAAGATATTGCCACATTTGATTCCAAAGCCACCATGTTATCCAGCATAGAACTCTTTGTTGCTTCGTTCGCAAGCAGTTATATTTTAGCCATTAAAAAAGAGGCTAAAAAAGAAAAAATTATTCTTGAAGAGATTGAAGCGCGCTTTATATGTCATCTTGAAAATCCCCTTGAACTTTTAGGCGTTGTCGGTTACGAGGATGAAGCCACGATAAAAGCATTAAACGGTGATGTCTATATCTACTCGGAAATGGATGCGAACCCCATTAAGCTTCTTGCGCAAAGAGCATTACACAAATCCATCATTTATAAAATGCTCAATACGCAACACATTAGCGTACACATCGAACCTAAAATCATCAGCGTTTAACCCTTGCTTTATCCATTTTGAAAACCTTTTTAAAACTCAGGTTTACTCCTTTTTCATAGGCTCAATACAGATAATTCGTAGTATAATGATAAAAACTATAGTATGTATTGAAGGTATTAGTATTATGAAATATGATGTTATTGTAATTGGTGGTGGACACGCAGGTATTGAAGCCTCTTTGGCGTCCGCAAGATTAGGGCATAAAACCCTTTTAATTTCTATCCTTGCAGAGCAAATTGGAGCAGCAAGCTGTAATCCTGCTATCGGTGGACTGGCAAAAGGGCACTTGGTCAAAGAACTTGACGCTCTTGGCGGACAAATGGCACTTGCCACCGATAATGCAGGTATTCAATTTCGTACCCTCAACCTCTCCAAAGGTCCAGCCGTTCGTGGTAGTCGCGCACAAATTGATATGGACAGATACCGCATTTACATGCGTACCATCGTTTTAAGTACTGAAAACTTGAGCGTTGCACAAGAAGTTGCTGATGAAATCGTTACACAAGATGGAAAAGTTACAGGTGTTATTACCGCAATGGGCAACCATTATCATGCACAAAAAATCGTTATTACCACAGGAACATTTTTAAAAGGTCTGATTCATATTGGCGAGTACAAACACCAATCAGGTCGCGTGGGTGAATTTCCTTCTATGAATCTTTCAGATTCTATTCGAAAACTTGGCATTACTATGGGACGCCTCAAAACAGGCACCTGTGCGAGAATTGATGCCAAAACCATAGATTTTTCAAAAATGGAACTGCAACCAGGCGACGAAGATCCGATTCCTTTTAGTTTTAGAACCGATCGTGCAAGCTTTAAACCGTTTCAACTTCCTTGCTACATTGCTTACACCAACGAAGAGACACACACCATCATCGAGAGCAATTTCCATCGTGCCCCTCTTTTCACAGGACAAATTGAGGGCATAGGTCCTCGTTATTGCCCAAGCATTGAAGATAAGATCAACCGTTTCCGTGACAAAGAGCGCCATCACCTTTTTGTCGAACCTCAAACAAGAGAAGCTACCGAATACTACATCAACGGTTTTAGCACCTCTCTTCCAACCGATACACAACTTGGTATGATTCATTCTGTGGAAGGAATGGAAAATGCAAAGATTGTTCGCTTTGGTTATGCCATCGAGTACGATTATGTCGATCCTACCGAACTGAACCATACATTAGAGACCAAAAAAGTCTCAGGTCTTTACTGTGCAGGACAGATCAATGGAACCACAGGCTATGAAGAAGCTGCGGCGCAAGGTTTAATGGCAGGCATTAATGCTTCGTTGAGCCTAAGAGATGAAGAGCCACTCATCTTAAGACGGGATGAAGCCTACATCGGTGTTTTGATTGACGATTTAGTCACCAAAGGAACTAAAGAGCCTTATCGTATGTTTACAAGCCGTGCAGAGTATCGCTTATTATTACGCGAAGATAATGCTGATTTAAGATTAACACCTTACGGGTACAAAATTGGGCTTATCGATGAACAAACCCATGATAAAGTAGTCAAAAAGCAGATGCAAATGAATGAAGGTTTAGCGTATTTGGAAGAGACAACACTTACGCCATCCAATGAAAACAATGCATTTCTAGCGAGTATCGGCGAAGATAAGATTACCGATAAAGTCACGCTTCAAAAGATTGTCGCACGTTCTGAATTTACTGTAGAAAAATTGGAAAAACTTGCACCTATCGTAAGTGGTTTTAGTGAAGATGCCAAAGAACAAATTCTTGTCGAAGCCAAATATAAAAATTATATTCTCAAGCAAAAAGATCAAATAGATACCATGAAAGAAATGATCAACATTAAAATTCCACCTATGATGGACTTTAGTTCAATTTCAGGATTAAGCAATGAAGTGGTAGAAAAGTTACAACGTTTTAATCCACCGACTCTTTTTGCAGCCAGTGAAATTAGTGGTATTACACCTGCAGCGCTCGACATTTTGCATGTCTATATAAAAATTTTTAATAAAAAATAAAATTGTTACAAATAACTAATGACTTATATCATAGATTCTTAATATAAGATGCGATAAAATTGTCACAAATTAAACAACACGAAAGGAAGACGGATGGCTGTTGAAACAAGCAGAAGAGACTTTATAGGCATGGCATTCGGCGGTTTTGCAGCGGCAGGTGGCGTAGTAGCCCTTGGCGCTATGAAAAAGACTTGGGATCCACTCCCAAGTGTACAATCTGCTGGATTCATCACTGTTGATCTCTCTCCAATGAAAGAAGGAGAAGTGCAAACGATCCAATGGAGAGGAAAGCCTATTTTCATCTTGCGAAAAAGCGCAGAGATGCCAAAGAATGAGAAGCGAGACATTGTCGCAGGCGGGAAAAGCTATGCGGTTATGATAGGTCTTTGTACCCATCTTGGATGTATTCCAACATGGATGCCAGCATCTAAACAGTTCAAATGCGCCTGTCATGGTGGCGAATTTGATGCAAGTGGTGTCAATACATTTGGTCCACCTCCACGTCCAATGGATATTCCTCCCTTTAAAATAGATGGAGAGAAACTCGTCCTTGGTGAAGAAGGTCCTGAGTATAAAAAACTAGTAGCTAAGAAAGCGTAAAGGAGGCAACCGTGGCAGAAATTAGAAAAGCGACAGGCTTTATCGATTGGCTCGATCAGCGATTAGCAGTTAATAAATTCATCAAAGTTATGATGACAGAATACTGGATTCCTAAAAACATCAACTTCCTTTGGGCAATGGGTGTTGTTTTAATGGTTCTCTTTATGGTTCTGATCGTCTCAGGAATTTTCCTTTTAATGTACTACAAACCAGACATTAAATTAGCATTTGACAGTGTCAACTACACGATCATGCAAGAGGTAGAATACGGCTGGTTATGGAGACATATGCACGGTGTTGCAGCATCCGTTATTTTTCTTGTGATTTACATCCATATGTTTACAGGAATCTATTATGGCTCTTACAAAAAAGGACGTGAACTCATCTGGTTAACCGGTATGGCTCTGTTTGGTATGTTCTCAGCAGAAGCGTTTAGTGGTTATATGCTCCCTTGGGGACAAATGAGCTACTGGGCAGCACAAGTTATTACTAACCTTTTTGGTGGTATTCCCGTCATTGGTGAAGCTTTGGTCGTTTGGATCAGAGGTGACTTCTTGGTTGCAGATGCTACATTAACACGCTTTTTCATGTTACATGTACTTTTACTCCCACTGGTTATTCTTTTACTCATTGCGGTTCACTTCTATTCTTTAAGAGTACCTCATGTTAATAACCAAGAAGCAGAAGAACTTGACTTTGATGCTGAAGCTAAAAAGTATCTTGATGGTAAAAAAGTAGAGTCTAAAGTGGTACCTTTCTGGCCAGTATTCCTCTCCAAAGATTTCTTTGTTGTAGGTGTTGCCCTTACGGTATTCTTCTACCTTGTCTGTTTCCACTATGACTTTGCTATGGACCCTATTAACTTTGATCCTGCAAACAATATGAAAACACCTGCACATATCTATCCTGAGTGGTATTTCTTGTGGAGTTATGAAGTATTGCGTGGTTTCTTCTTTGATATTGGTGGTATTGCCGCTATGGATATTGGTTTAGCAGCATTTGGCTTTGCAAACGTTATCTTTATGGTTTTCCCATTCCTAGATAGAAACACCGATCATGTAGCACCAGCACATAAGCGTCCTGCATTTTTCATTTGGTTCTGGGTACTTTTAGTTGATATGATTGTTTTAACCGTTTACGGGAAGCTACCTCCAACAGGTGCGAATGCATGGGTTGGCTTTGGTGCAACCATTGTCTTTATCACGCTATTTATTGTTCTTCCAATTATTACTAAAATGGAAGCGAAATGTTGTCATGGGGGTTGCAAATGAAAGAGTTGAAAATATTAGCGGTTGTAATTTTCTTTACGGCTGTTGTTTATTTCGGAGTTGAACCATTTGCGCATTCTCAAATGCATCCACATGTTGCTCCTGCTGACTTTGCATTTAAAGATTTAGGTGCAACCGAGAAAAAAGGTGATGCGGCAAAAGGCGCTGAAACTTTTTTAAGTGCAGGTTGTATTGGGTGTCATGGTGTAGCAGCGGCTAATATGCCAGCTCCCATGGATAATGCAAGTGCTTCTGCAACCTTTGGTGTTGTACCACCTGATCTTAGCAGTGCAGGCGCTATCTACGATAAGAACTTCTTAGCGGCACTGATTAAAGAGCCAACAAAAGCGCTTAAAGTGGAACATAAATTCAATGAGACACGTCCACATCCAATGATTCAATTCTTTGGTTTAGGTGGGGATCTTGATCAAGAAGTGGCCGACATTGTTGCGTATCTTCAATCCATTGCACCTGCTAGTATTGATGATAAAAAAGTCTTTGCCGATGCATGTCAAAGATGTCATGATATGAAGTATGACAAACTGATGAGTACCACCGATAAAACAGCTTTAATGGCGTATATGGGTACTACTCCGCCTGATCTTTCAGTGATGATTCGTTCTCGTGGAAATGAGTATCTTACGACCTTTATCAATAATCCACAAAAACAACTTGCAGGTACATCAATGCCTCGTGTTGGGTTGACTGAAAAAGCTCAAAATCAAGTGGTTGCGTATATGGATAAAGTAGGTGATCGCAAAAAGGCTGAAAGAGAAAGTCTTGGGTATAAACTCATCGCTTACATGCTTGTCTTTACGCTTCTTGCTTATGCTTGGAAAGTCAAAATCTGGAAACAAGTTCACTGATCATAATCTGTAATTACACACACGCACCTCGCCACCTCAATTTTGGTGGCGAGATAACAGGAGGAAATAATGAAACGCTTTCAAATGACGATGATATTAGCTACCTTGTCTCTTGTATGTTCCCTCAATGCTTCTGAAATAGAAAAAGTTAATGCTGTAATTATGCTCAATATGGAAAATGGTTTGGCAAATATTCAAAAAGGATTTTTGTACAACAATATGCCTCTTGTTCAAGAGGGCCTTGACCAAGTTGAGAAAGAAAATAGTACCTACGATAACCGTAATGCCATCAAAGCTTTCTTACCAGAAGGTAAAAAACAGATGGAAAATTTAGCGTATATCAGTTCAAAACGAGTTGAGAATGCTGCTAAAGAAATGAGGTATTATTTATCAGTAAATCAACCAAGAAAAGCACACAATGCTTTTTCTGATATGGTCAATGCTTGTACAGATTGCCACACGTTAGTTCGTGGCTGGTAAGAAAAAGAAAGTTTGAAAATGCTAAGAGAGAATGTATTCTCTTAGCGTTCTTCGTAGGCTCCAATAGAAACAATTCTCTCATAACGTTTCGCCATTCGCTCTTCGTTATTAAGCTTATCAAGTTCCTCTAAAGATTTTAAAAAATAATCACCAAGCGCTCTGGCCGCACTCTCTTTATCACGATGTGCACCAATAAGTGGCTCATCAATGATTGCATCAATTAATTTGAGTTGATAAAGATCTTCTGCAGTAATTTTCATTGCTTTGGTAGCATTTTCTTGCTTACTAGGGTCATTCCACAAAATAGCAGCACAACCTTCTGGAGAAATAACAGAAAAGACAGAGTAACGCATCATAGCAACTCTATCGCTTACTCCAATAGCTAAAGCTCCACCACTACCACCTTCTCCGATAACAACTGAGATACTTTTTGTGTTGAGTTTACTCAATTCAAAAAGGTTTTTAGCAATAGCTTCACTCTGACCTCTCTCTTCTGCTGCAATACCAGGATAAGCACCTGGAGTATCAATCAAAAAGAGAATAGGAAGATCAAATTTTTCTGCCATTTTAGCAATTCTAAGCGCTTTACGGTAACCTTCTGGATGAGGCATACCAAAATTACGTTTGATTTTATTTTTAGTTCCACGACCCTTTTGCTCACCAATAACAATGACTTTACGCTCGCCAATATACCCAATGTAAGAAACAATAGCGGCATCATCTGCAAAGTTGCGATCACCATGAATTTCATAGCTATCGCGTAAAAGAGAACGAATATAATCTAATGCATAAGGACGATCAGGATGACGTGCAAGTTGAAGTTTTTGGTATTCACTTAGATTTTTATAGGTCTTAGAAATTTCTTTTGAGAGTGTTTTCTCTAAAATCTCAACTGCATGGCTATCGCCTTTGATTTTGGCGTTAGAAATATCCTCGTCAATTTGTTTAATCCCATTCTCAAAATCCAAATAAGTCGCCACTAGAAGTCCTTACACACGCTTAAAGATAACAGAGCCATTCGTTCCACCAAAGCCAAACGAGTTACTCATTGTATATTCTGCTCTAAATTTACGCGCCACATTGGGGATGTAGTCAAGATCACAATCAGGATCTGGATTTTCTAAATTAATCGTTGGAGGTAAAATTTCATCACGCATTGCCATCAAACAAACAACCGCTTCAATAGCACCAGCTGCACCTAAACAGTGACCAATTTGACCTTTGATTGAGCTAATTTGTGGCACATTTGCACCGAAAACTTCTTTAATCGCTGCTGTTTCATTTTTATCGTTTGCTGGAGTACTCGTTCCATGCGCATTGATGTAGTCAATTTTAGGGCGTCCGGCCATTTCATATGCCGCTTTCATGGCACGAAGTGGACCATCCAAGCTTGGAGAAGTGATATGACTTGCATCGCCACTCTCACCAAAGCCAACAACTTCACCATAAATATGAGCACCACGTGCCACTGCATCTTCGTAAAACTCTAAAACAAGTGAACCTGCACCTTCACCCATAATAAATCCATCACGTTCTGCATCAAAAGGACGAGAAGCATGTTTGGGGTCATCATTGCGTGTAGAGAGTGCTTTCATAGAAGAAAATCCACCAATACCTGCTGCACAAATAGCAGCTTCAGCACCAACAACAAGCATTTTTTTAGCGCCGCCTGTCATCATTGTTTTGGTCGCATCACTAATGGCATGTGTTCCTGCTGCACAAGCCGTAACGGATGAAAGATTTGGACCTTTTAGTCCATATTCAATGGAAACCATGCCACCAAGCATATTAATGAGTGCCGAAGGGATAAAGAAAGGAGAAATTTTACGTGGACCTGCACTATTCACAATTACAGAGTTTTTCTCAATGACTACTAAACCACCAATGCCCGATGCAGAGCTCACGCCAAATGATTCAGCTTCGTAAGCCGCATCGAACTTAGCGTCAGCCATTGCTTCTTTAGCAGCTGCAAGTCCTAGTTGAATAAAACGGTCTGCTTTTTTAACCTCTTTTGGGTTCATAATAGTATTAGGATCAAAGTCAGTGATTTCGCCGGCAATGGTAACAGAATGCTCGGTTGTGTCAAACGAACTAATGCTTTTAATGCCACATTGACCTTCAACGATAGCTTTAAAAGAACTCTCTTTATCCAAACCTAATGAATTAATCATTCCAATACCAGTAACAACGACTCTTTTCAAATTTTTATCCTCTTTAGTGATCTTTTGTAGGGAAGGAGAAACCCGCAAAAGCGGGCTATATGTGTTATAAAATTATTTATGTGCTTCGATATAATCCATAGCATTTTTTACAGTAACGATTTTTTCAGCGTCAGTGTCTGGAATTTCGATGTCAAATTTCTCTTCAAGTGCCATAACGAGTTCTACAACGTCCAAAGAATCTGCACCCAAATCCTCTACAAATTTTGAATCTTCTTTTACCTCGTCAGGATTTACATTTAATTGTTCAACAACAACCGCTTTTACATCATCAAATAGTGCCATTTAATAGCTCCTTTAAAAAATTTTCACTATTTTATCAAAAAAACCTTTAATTTGAATTTGATACATGGAAACTGCCGTTTACATGTACATGCCACCATTTACTTTTAAAACTTCGCCTGTAATGTAACTTGCACTATCACTGAGTAAGAAAGCAACGGACTCTGCAATGTCTTTTGGGCTTCCAAAACGCTTGAGTGGAATTTTTGAAGTATAACTTTCTTTAATCTCATCACTCAGTTTATCCGTCATTTCTGTTGCAATAAAACCAGGTGTTACAGCATTAAAACGAATATCTCTTGCACTTCCCTCTTGTGCAAAACTTTTAGTCATTGCAATCAAGCCACCCTTACTTGCACTGTAGTTCACTTGTCCTGCATTACCGGTCTCGCCTACGATAGAAGCAATGTTAACAACACAGCCAAAACGTTTTTTGCTCATCGTTTTAAGCGCTTCCCGGCAACCGATAAATGCTGATGTAAGGTTAATATCAATCACAGAGGTAAAGTCCTCTTTTTTCATACGAATCGCTAATTTATCATTAGTAATACCTGCATTGTTCACCAAATAAGAGAGTTCTCCATCGGCATCAACAATCGTTTTAATACCTTCCACAAATGCCTCTTCATCAGCAACATCAAAACCAATCACAGCTGCAACACCACCATTTGCCTCTATCTCAGCTTTGATAGCATCCGCTTGTTCAGGGCGAGAGCGGTAATTTACCCATACTTTAAGGCCATAACTTGCAAGTGTTAACGCTATCTCTTTACCGATTCCGCTTGCTGCACCTGTGACTAAAACATTTTTTCCACTAAATTTCATTGTTTTCCTTTTACATTATTAAGTTTAAAATTCAACTATTGGTTGATCCATTTCGCGAGGAATTGGCAAACCCATCAGCTTTAATATTGTTGGAGCAATATTGTTCAATCCACCTTTTTGAACACTCTTCACACGCTTATCCATGACAAATCCATACACTTCAAATGTGGTGTGATTGGTTAGTTTTGAGCCATTTTCATTAAACATCTGCTCACAATTGCCATGATCACTGGTAAGGACAATGGAATAACCTCGCTCTTTAGCTTTTAAGAACAATCTTCCAACCTGTTCATCAACAGCCTCAACAGCTTGAATTGCAGCGTCTAAACTTCCTGTATGCCCTACCATATCGCCATTTGCAAAATTGACGACGATAAAATCATACGTCTCATCCATTGCCGTAAGAACGGCATCACCGACTTCAGGAGCACTCATTTGTGGCTGAAGGTCATATGTTTTGACTTTTGGACTGGGAACGAGCAATCTGGTTTCACCCACTTTTGGCTCTTCAATGCCACCATTAAAAAAGAAAGTGACATGCGCATACTTTTCTGTTTCTGCAGTATGAAATTGCGTAAGACCTGCACGCGAGACAACATCACAGAGTGTATTTTGAGGAGCATCCGCTTGAAACATAATAGGAAATGGATAACTGCTGTCATACTCTGTCATCGTAATACATGCAACACCATTGAGGGTACGTGAAAACTCTGCAAATTCAGAAAAGCCTATTGCGCGGGAAAGTTCACGCATACGATCGTTTCTAAAATTGGCAAAGATTACACCATCATCACTGTGCATTCCACTGTATGCTTCAAAAGCTACGGGTTCTACAAATTCATCGGTAATACCTTGATCGTACATACTTTGTAAATACTCTTTTACATGCATTATCGTTTTGGGCTTTGCATCAACCATAACACGGTACCCTTCTTTAACTCTTTCCCAGCGATTATCACGATCCATACTGAAGAAACGCCCCGATATTGAAGCAATAGTAATGTTTTCATTACAAATTGTTAAAAGCTGTTCTAAGAAAGTAATGCCCGAAGTTGGAGAAACATCGCGTCCATCGGTAATCACATGCAGATAAACTTTTTTACCTTCAGCTTCCACGATATGTGCAAGATCAATGATATGATCAATATGTGAATGCACCCCACCATCACTAACAAGTCCTATGATATGAATTGCGCCATTTACCTGTAAAAGCTCACGTAAAGCAGGATTGGATGCAAGCGAACCATCCTGCGCAGCTAAAGAGATTTTAACCAAGTTTTGGTACAAAATACGTCCACTTCCAATGCACATATGCCCTACTTCACTGTTGCCCATTTGACCTTCAGGAAGACCTACACTAAGACCTGAAGTTGCTATTAAATTGTAAGGAACTTCTTGAAAAAGCTTATCGTAGGTTGGTTTATGTGCCATTGCAAAGGCATTGGCAGTATTGCTCGTATTGTGTCCAATACCATCGGTGATAATCAGTAATGTTTTCTGAACTTCTGGTTTCAAAATCATTCCCTTTGTTATAAGCTTATAAGCAATATCTTACTAAAATGTTGCTTTTATAAAAATATATCCCTAATTACGCTGGAAACAACATACAATGTTATATGCTCTTTACAAACTTACCTCAATCAATCTGTTTCAATATATTACTGTTCGTGCAGGAATAGCCTTTTTCTTAGCCTTTGGCTTAACGATTTATTTGATGCCAAAGTTCATCAAATGGGCAAAATCCCGTAATGCAAATCAACCCATCTACTCACTAGCGCCTGAAACTCACCAAAAAAAATCCAAAACCCCAACAATGGGTGGTATAGTCTTTTTGTGTGCAGCAACGCTTTCTATCTTGATGTGCGCTCGCATGAACAATCTCTTTGTCCTCTCAGCACTAGCGTGTATTTTGCTCTTTGGACTTATTGGGATGAAAGATGATCTCTCTAAAATTTTGGGCAAAAGCAATACCGCAGGATTAACACCTCGTGGCAAACTCTTTCTACAAATTTTAGCTTCTTCGGTTGTTGCATTGATTTTATACATTGCAGTTGATCTTGACACTACTTTTTTTATTCCATTTTACAAATATCCTCTTTTTGACATGCATCTGCTTGCTCTTGGCTTTTGGGTCTTAGTGCTGATCTCTGCAAGCAATGCTGTAAACCTAACCGATGGACTTGATGGACTCGCGACTGTTCCGGCTATTTTATCCATTTTTTCTCTTGCAGTTTTTGTTTATGTCGGGGGCAATGCCTTTTTAAGTGGCTATTTACTCCTCCCAAAAGTAGGTGGTAGTGGTGAAGTAGTCATCGTGGCAACAGCCGTTATGGGCTCACTTGTCGGCTTTTTATGGTTTAACTGCTATCCAGCAGAAATCTTCATGGGTGATAGTGGAAGCCTTAGCATTGGGGCATTTATAGGTTATATGGCTATTATCTCTAAAAATGAAATTTTACTTCTTTTAATCGGTTTTGTATTTGTTTTAGAGACCGCTTCGGTTATTTTACAAGTTGGAAGTTTTAAAACACGCAAAAAGCGTATCTTCCTTATGGCGCCAATCCACCATCACTTTGAAGTGAAGGGCTGGCCAGAAAACAAGATTATCGTGAGATTTTGGATTATAGCTCTCATGTCAAATCTTTTAGCACTTACGGCATTGAAAATCAGATGATAACACTATTTGGACACGGAAAAACAACCACAGCGATCGCAAAACGCTTCGCAGGACAATGTCAAATTTTTGACGATGGATTTACAATTAATGATAAAGATGCTTTTGGCAATCTCTTATTGCCCCCATCAGAATTTGATCCAAACACAAGCGATGTAGAGATACCAAGCCCAGGATTTCCAGCACACCATCCTTTAATTCAAAAAGCACACAATGTGGTCAGTGAATATGACTTTTTTAAAGAGCAAATGCCTTTTAGCATTTGGATCAGCGGAACCAATGGCAAAACTACTACGACGCAAATGTGTGAGTTCCTCTTGCAAAAACAAGGCGCTCAAGCAGGTGGAAACATTGGTACACCCTTAGCAGAACTCAGTGAAAAAGCACCAATTTGGATTTTAGAGACCAGTTCTTTTACCTTTCACTATACGAAAGTGACTGCTCCTGATATTTATCTACTTCTTCCTATTAAACCAGACCATCTGACCTGGCATGGCAGTATGGAAGCATATATCGAGGCAAAACTTTCTCCACTAGCACGTATGAGAGAAGGAAGCGTTGCTATCTTGCCAAAAGCGCATGCCAACGTAAAAACACTCGCGCATGTAATCGCCTATGAAAATGAACATGATTTGGCACAACAAATGGGTATAGACATTACACAAGTAAGCTTTAAAACACCATTTTTACTCGATGCTGTCCTTGCAATGAGCGCGCAAAAAGTCCTTTTAGATACTATAGATTATGATCTTATTAACACCTTCAAAATCGATCATTATAAAATCGAAGAATTTAGAGATACCCAAGGTCGTCTTTGGGTCGATGACTCTAAAGGAACGAACGTTGACGCAACGATTGAAGCACTTAAACGCTATAAAGATGATGAAATTCTCATTGTATTAGGTGGTGATGACAAAGGTGTTGATCTGCAAGAACTCTTTGACTTTATGAGACCTTTAAACGTAACTATTTTCGCTATTGGTACCAATACAGATAGACTTGCATCTTTTGCGCTAAAAGAAAACATCAAACTTCATAAATGTTTTGTGATTGAAGAGGCAATGAAACAAATTCATGCCGTTCATACAACCAAAAGTGTAGCCCTACTTTCACCAGCAGCAGCGAGTTTAGACCAATTTAAATCCTATGCTCACAGAGGTGATCGATTCAAAGAATTAGCTTTAGCCTAGTTATAAGCTAGGCTTAAAGTTTTTAAGCTATAATTTCAACTCTTCAAAAGTGTGGCTGGATAGCTCAGTCGGTAGAGCAGGAGACTGAAAATCTCCGTGTCGGCGGTTCGATTCCGTCTCCAGCCACCACTCCACTAAAATCAATCAATCTTAAACACTCTCAAAACAACGATAAAATCGAAACTTTAAAGTTAATTCTAATACTAATCAACTTAAAACACTCTCAATGTATCTTATGCCTTTTGGTACATTCTATGGTACTATGTACCAAAGTATCAAAATAGCACCTAAAAAATGTACCAAAATAATCTTCAATCATTACTGCCCATTTAGGCGTTCACTTGTCTTCGCTAAGTACCTATTTATCGAGCTTTTACCGTTCATTTTTATTGCTGTTTTCTGTCGTACTCTTTTGCTGTTGATTTTTTGTTCCTTTTAGTGTTGTATTATGCTCATCAAGTAGCATTATATCGCTATTATAGTGTGTCCCCTTTTGCATTCCCAAAGTGTTGCATTTTGATGTGGATTTTTTCACAAAAAAACAAGCTTTAGCAAAATGGTTATGCTTGAAACTTTTATCAAAAGTGTAACTTTAGCTATCAGTATAACTTAATGTGCTACTTCGGATAAAATAAATCTTGCTTAATACTTCCAAAACATTGTATTTGTGGTCTGATTGAAAAAGTGTAACTTTAAGCTATTGGTATTATGGTAACGCTCTTGAGAACTTCCAAAAGAATGAAGCCAAAGAAACAAAGGGCGAAAAGAGATTTGATGATAACATAAACGGTTTTTCTATTAAGTTGAAGCACTTTTGAAAGTTCGGTAATGTTTGGCTTTCCATTTGCTTTTACATATAAATATAAACACTCTTTGACTCGTTGCATATTTTGGACGTGTTCGACTTTCTTTTGAAGTTCTCACCATCTCTTAATCTCTCTTTCACTTCGTTGGGGGGGGTGCAATGGCTTCGATATGTTTCCAGAAACAAACAGAAAAGCCCCTAAAGACTTCTTTAGCATTTCCAGACAAACACTAAGTTTATCTTTTAACACTTCGTTCATTTTAAGGGCTGTGGTGTTCATTATTTCACGATTTAAAAGCTCTTTTCTTTGTAATCACATACTGTACCAAACCAAACGCTTATAAACTTCTTTTTTGAGTGATGTAATACTCAGTCTAATATGGCTTTGGAATGACCCAAAATACTAGAGTTCAAATGGTCCATAATGGCCTTATAAAAGAGAACAAGAGAGGAAAGTGTTTCATGGAAAATCGAACAAGGTATAGTGAAAATTTAAGCAAGAGGCTGTAAATCAAGTTATTAAAAATGGCTATCCAAGAAAGACACTGCAAAAAGTTAGCAGTACATCCTGATTCGATGAACATGGATAACAATCTATAGTCATCCACAAAGTATCACACAACATCAAGCATCAAAAGACTTGGCTTCTGAAAATCGAAAGCTCAAAGTGGAACTAAAAATAGTTACGGAAGAGCGTGATATTCTAAAAAACGCAACGTACTTTGCCAAAAAACAAAAGTAAAGTACGCCTTTATCAAAGAGTATGAGCCATTCTAGCCTGTACGAAGAATGTATAAAACATTGCAAGTTTATTTTAGTGGTTATTAGGTATAGAATAAACACCTAGAATCAAACCGTGACATTGATAATAAAATTATATTTATAAATATTAAAGATAATTATGAGTACAGTAGCGTATCTATGGTTATCGGAAGTAGCTAAAGACTTGCTGACATTAGGTATGAGCGTTAATAAAAAAAGAGTCACCAGACTTATACTCATAGCCAAACTCTTTGGGGTAATGGCATTTTTACTCAATCTATCAGCTAAAACTTCTTTATGATCTTAATTTCACCTTTTTTTAACACTCAACTTCTTCCAAAAAATTGAAAATTGATTTTAACCAATTTAACTTGGTCTTTAAGGTTTTAAATCAAAATGTAACTCTCAAATTACATTTTAACTATCGAGTTTAGCACTTCGTCTGACACCAAAAATTATTCTAGTAACTTCCTTTTTTTTTCAATACTACCAGTACTGTTTTGATAAGAATTTGGATATCTAATTCTATAGACCAATTTCTTACATACCAAACGTCAAGTTGGACTCTTTCATCATATTCTATATCATTACGTCCACTTACTTGCCATAAGCCCGTAATACCTGGCGTTACTGCTGTAAAATATTCAAAATATTCTCCATACTTTTCTATTTCTTGCTCAACAATAGGTCTAGGTCCAACTAAAGACATTTCCCCCTTTAAAACATTCCATAGTTGAGGTAGTTCATCTAAAGATGTTTTTCGAAGAAACTGACCAATTTTTGTTATACGTGGATCATTTTTAAGTTTAAAATCACTTTCCCACTCTACCTTACTTTCTATGCATGAATCTAAAAGCCATTTTAATCGTTCATCTGCATCAAGATACATTGTTCGAAACTTATAGACTTTAAATTTACGACCTCTAAATCCTATACGTTCGTGCGAGAAGATAGGATGGCCTTTTGTGGCCGTATACACTAAGCTATAAAGCCAAATAAAAAAAGGAGACAAAAGGATAAGTCCTATAAAAGCGACACCGATATCAAATCCTCGTTTCATAATTTGATCCAGAGGACTTAAAAGGTTATTTTTAATATAAAAAGCCATACCTTTATGATGAATGGAACTAATCAAATCACCATTAATAATTGAAAGTCGTGTCATCTTTGGCAACACAATGACTTTTCTGACATAACGTTGTATATAATTTACCATTATATTGAGATCAAATAACTCATTGGATTCTAAATCAATCACTACGGAATTAAACTGTTTTTGATCAATAACTTTATCAATCATTCGATTCACTTCATCATTTGCTAGATCTGTAACATTAATAATTTCTTTTAGCTCATAACCAAAAGGGTTTCCTTTAGCAAACCAAGATGAAATATTTTTTAATCCCTCATCATCACAAATGGCAAATATAGGCTCTCGAAAATAATTAAATTTAAAAAAGAATTTTTTCAAATAATATGCCCACAAAGGATTAAAATTATTCAGAAAATAAAAAATAAAAATCGTTACCATGGATATAGAATCTGTCATTTTAGTAATAGCAGCAACAGTCAATGTCATAATAAGTGCAAGAATATTTGCTTTTAATGAAAGTGTAACTGCATTAACAGTTACGATTCGAGTTGTCATTAACTTTTGGTAAAAATAAGATGCCAAATAAACAAAAATCATCCAACTGTATGATGATATAATATCTAATGGCTCTATCTCAAAGAAAATATCTGCTAAAATTAATGTCAAATAAAGATTTACTATAAAATAGATTAAACTAATCGAAAATTTAAGAATAAAAAAACGCATCAGTACCCTTTACATTGATAATTATAAAAATTTATAAGCAATATATTTCATCAAAGAAAGAAGAATAGAACGTGGTATATCTAAAGGAGATTTTTTTAATAGATACATTAGTTCGGCAACTGCTTGTTTTATACCTGTAGATTCTACTTTTGTGTATTGACTTACTACATCTAAAATCCAACTATTATCTTTAAAAAAATTTCTTATTGTTCGATAACGTTTCCACACATCTTGATATGTAAAATTGTGGGAATGGTACACTTTGGCTTCTGCAATATAAGCCACCTTTTTACCATCCATAATAGCACGTGCTGCAAACTCCATATCTTCATTGGTACAAAGATCTTGTTTAAAACCACCCACTTCTTTAAAATAACTTGCTCTATACATTGCACAACTATCAGAATTAAAAAAAGTTTTGATACCCATCGTTGGTAAATCTTCTTTTGATTTCACTTTTGAAATAGCTGGGTAGTTGACAGTACGAGCAAACACTTCTATAGTATCAGCATTTTCATAAGGTATCTGCCTTGCATAAGCTACCATTATAGCAGGATCTTTAAAAGCTTTAAGAAGATTTTTCACCAGATGTCCATTGTGAGGCATAGCATCTTGTGTCATAAAAAGATAAAAGTCTGCTTCATAATTCAAGGCAAGATTTCGTGTATTAGAATGGTTAAATTCAAATTGTGATATCTCTATAATTTGACCATTTTCAACAGTTATACTCTTGCTTCCAGAATTTATCAAAATAAGTTCTAAAGACACACTCTGTTTCTGCAATAGAGGAATGATGGTATCCATAAATATTGCTTTAGGATTAAAAATGGGAATGAATATAACAATCTTCATGTGAACAAAATCAATCCAAGATTCCTCATAAAACCATTTTTCCAGATTTTATATTCGAACAGTACTTTTAGCTTTTGGTATTTATTTAACTTATCCAATGCTGAAAATTCATCTAACATTTTTCTATCACATTCATTTAGTTCTTTACCATATAGTTCTAAAAAAGCTTTGCTTTGTACTATGTATTTTTCAAATGAAGGCTTAGCAAAAATTTTTTTGACAAAATATTTAAGCCCATACTGTTTTGCGCCAGTATCATTTTTTTCATGTTGTCTATATAACATTAAAGGCTCATCAATATAAGCTATTTTTCCCAATGTAGAAGCCACCATAGCTATCCACCAGTCATGCATGATAGCCTCATCTGGTATCATTTTTACTTTTTCTGCTAAGGCTTGATTAATCATCATCGTACATCCAGTAACGACATTGTGCAATAAAAGGCGATTTAAATTGTCTTTTGCTGGGTCTATATTTTGATACTTCCAAAATGACTGTGAAATAGTTGCCATATTTCTATCTGTTACCACTAAATCACTATGAATTAAAATAGGCATATTTTCACCATAAATTTTTTCAAGCTGAACCATTTTTTGATACGTTTTTGCTATTTTATCTTGATGCCATATATCATCTTGGTCACAGAACATGAAATATTTTATAGGCAGTAATAATGCTTGATTAAGCAGAGAATTATAACTTTGCTTAATCCCCATGTTAAATTTGTTAGCTGAATACATAATAGGTAAGTTTGTTTTCTCAATTAATTCCTGTATAACTACCCTACTATTATCAGTTGAATGATCATCAATCACAAAAATGTATTCTGATTGCAAAGATTGATTTTCAATAGATTGAAATTGCTCAATTAAATATTTTTCACCGTTGTAAACTGAAATACAAACTGCGATCATGTAAGCTGCTTTAGTTTATTGAGAATAACTTGCATTCTATTATGCCAAGAATGTTTCTGAATAAAACTTTCACGCGACATAAAAGATTCTTGAATTAGCATATCATTACAACAAGTTAAAATATTGTGGTAAGAAGAATAATTATAATAAAAATGAACAAATTCTCGAAATTTTTCTAATTCAGGATAAAAAATGGAAATAATACTTTTGCCTGATGCGATATATTCATAAAGCTTTACGGGATCAACCGCTTTGATAAGGTTTGTGAGCTTAAATGGCATAATTAAAATATCTGAAGATTGCATACAAGTATACATAAAACGATGTTGGATAGTTCCTAAATAAATTAATCTCTCATGCTTAAAAAGACTCATGTTCTGTTCAATAGGCCCTATTAAAAAATAGACTATTCGAGGGAAATCATGAAGACTTTTTTCCACAATTTCAAGATCAAACCAATTTGAAATTGTTCCGATATAAGTCAAAACTATATAGCCTTCTTTTTTGTAATGTTGATACAATTGTGTAATGTCATGCTCTTCAAAATATTGATGTGCAAAGTTTATATCCATCGCATTGGGAATGATTTCAAATGGCTTATCTTTCAATAAAATGTTGCTTAACAATTTACGTCTATATAGTTCTACAGATGAAAATAGAATGAGGTTGCTCCTTGAAAGCACTCTTTCTTCAATACTTCGTAAATTATTGCCATCCTCTATTGTAAGTTCAAATTCCAAAACATCATCCATGCAATCATAGATGATGTTTTGTTTATTGTGAATAAGCGATTCAATATAGGGGAAAAGGCGTAAATCAGTCAACCAAACAAATTCATAGGTATGGATTTTATACAAATATTTTAATAGAAATTGAACATACAGAGAATTCACCATTCTTATAATTCTAAAGCGTTCATATGGTAATTTTAGTAGTGTTTTGATGTTTACATTTGTTTTATTAAATGATAAATTGGAAGTTCGATATGCTTTTGGCACAAGTACATCAACAAGCATATGCGCACTTAATTCTTCCGCTAAAAAATGTGGTCTTTGCTTAACCCAATTCCAAGGAACATGCATAATATATAATATTTTTTTCATTAAAAATTCATACTTTTAATAAAATCAACAATCTTTTTACATGCTTGTCCATCACCATATGGGTTATGTGCTTTACTCATTTTTTCATATTCTTGTTCGTTATCTAACAGCTTTTGAGCTTCATTAACAATCATGTCTATATTGGTACCTACAAGCTTTACTGTTCCAGCTTTCACAGCTTCTGGTCGTTCTGTTGTATCACGCATCACAAGAACAGGCTTTCCTAGCGAGGGAGCTTCCTCTTGAACTCCTCCACTATCGGTGATAATCAAATAAGATTTATTCATCATGTAAACAAAACTTTCATATTGTAAAGGCTCAATAAGATAAATGTTAGCTATTCCTGCAAGAATATCTTGTACAGGCTGCCTAACATTTGGATTTAGATGAACGGGATAAACAATATCTATATGTGGGTTTTTCAAAGCCAATATCTTTAAAGCCTTGCAAATATCAATAAAACCTTGTCCAAAGTTTTCTCGTCTATGCCCCGTCACTAAAATAATTCTTCGATTTTCTTCAAAGGTATAATATGGACTAATCTCTCGAACAATTTTTTCTTTTAATATTTTATTATGTTGAATTTTATCAAGCATAAGAAGAAGAGAATCTATAACGGTATTTCCTGTCACGATAATATTATTTTCATTTTTCTTTTCTGATAAAAGATTTTCTCTACTTATATTGGTTGGAGTAAAATGGTACGCTACTAAAATACTCGCCATTTGTCGATTTGCTTCTTCTGGCCAAGGGCTATATATGTCGTATGTTCTTAATCCAGCCTCAACATGTCCAATTGGAATTTTATGATAGAACGCCGCTAAACTTGCTGAAAAGGTTGTTGTTGTATCACCATGCACTAGAACAATATCTGGGCGAAAATCATCTAATACTATTTTCATCCCTAAAAGTACTTTTGAAGTAATATCAAATAAATCTTGACTGGATTTCATGATATTTAAATCATACTCAGGCTTAATTTCAAAGAGTTCAAGAACTTGGTCTAACATTTCCCGGTGCTGAGCAGTAACACAAACTCTCATATCAATCGTTTTTTCTTTTGCAAACCCTTTAATTAAAGGAGCCATTTTAATGGCTTCAGGTCGTGTCCCAAACACAATTAAAACTTTTTTCATTCTTTAATTTTCCTAAAACTTTTTTGGAAGAATCTATCCAATTCAATTTGTAAGGCTTTATTTTTTGCATTTCCAAACAATGAAAATCCATATATTTTGATTGGTGTTTGATCATGTGAAGTCAAATAAAAAACACCTGTCTTTGCTCCTAATGGTATATCTTTTAAAAGAGATGAATTATATGTAGCCCTATCTTCTGCTAAACTAAAAGGAATTAATGAAGTACCAAGGAATTTTCCATTCTCATCAAGCCAATTAATTTGAAAACGTGCCATGGCAGGTTGTGTTATATCAGCTTTTGCTACATCTAAATTAATTTTATATTCGTCACTCTTCACTTCAAATACTCTCACTTGAGGCTGAGTCGCTGTAACCATTATAGGATCTATTAATGTCTCATGTAGAATAGGTTTAAGTTGTTGTTTTACTTTGTACAATATGTGCGTATCTGATTCATAAAATACTTCTAAATTAACTTTGATAGAATCTATGTTAGGATCAAAAAGCTCTGAAAACTTTATTGGGAAACGCTTATCTATCATATAGTAATGAAAATTTAATAAAAATTCATCGGGAGATAAAGACTTGTTTATCACTTTATCAACTAAATATGTGTTGTACCAATCCAAGGAATAAAATTCCCCGGAGAACACTCCTCGATAAGGATCATTATTTGATAATACTCGCATTTTTTCTGCATATGGTATCATTGAAAGAACAGAAGTATTGTCAATTCGAGCTAATCTATTATCTGGTGTGAGCATCTCTTTTTTAAAGCCAAAATAATTCTTGGAAGTATAAATTCTCTCTATTTGCACTACTCCTAATGGCAAAATAATCAAAAAGAAAAACACTTTAGAATATTTGTGTGTTGTCAAAATATAACTAATAGGGATAATACATAAGATTAATGAGCCCATAAAATATCGAATGTTATAGGTAAATTTTGTTGCAATCCAAAATGACAATAAGCTTGCGAAAACAAAAAATATCAAGCGCTTTCTAGGAGCATATTTTGCAAAATATATCAATACCACACACGGTAATAATAAAATAAAAAATCCAACACCACCTTTTAGCATTTCAATATTATTGGTTGTTTCAAAAACGATAGAATAAAGAGAATGAAAGTTAAAGCCTAATGGATTTTTATAGAAAGGATCTAAAAAATGAGCCTGATTAAAATAAGGGCTTTTAAATACCTCATTCATAAATGGAAACAAAGGGTTTCCCGTTTTATACCAAATAACACCCATGACAGGAACAAAAGGTAAACAGGCTACCATACAACTTTTCACAATAAGCCATAAATCATTTTTCACAAAATACTTATGCTGAGACAATAACTGATACACTGCATACATCATTAACGGAATAAGATAATAAAACGCTGTTTGTTTTGCAAACATACCAAGTCCAGCTAAAAAGCCCAATGCAATCAAATTCTTTCTCAAGCTAAAAAGACTTCTATATTGTATAAGCAAATAAGCAATAAATACAAAATATAAAGGATAGATATCAACGTAAAGAATCGTCGATAACGAATAAAAAAGCGGTGTAGTTAAATATAATATCGCGATACTCGCAATAAATAAATTGTGTCTCGAAATAAATGAAGCGATTCTTAACAAGCAGATCAGTAGTAGAAAAGAAATCAGTAAGTTCAGTAATACAATGGCTTTTGTACCATTCAATGCCAAAAGATACGTATAAAGCATATGAGGCAATAAAGCATAATCCCCATACACAATTGTTTCAAGAACATTATACGGATAGTACATATGATTTATAATTTGAAAAGGAATAGCTATATGCTTAACTAATGCATCATACTGCATTATAGGATAGGATGCTGGTATAACATAGCACACTGTAGCAATAGACAAAATAACTAAAATTAAGCTATTTTTCTCATATGTATCAAGTAAGTTCCTTTTACAATCACTCACGATAAGGAAAATTTTACTTTTTTGTAAATATATTAAAAATATACTAGCAACGAGGTAAACACTTTTATGATTAATTTTATAAAATGTACTAAGCCATACCAAGCATCCTAGCATTCCAATACCAAGTGCAAGTTGTATTAATCCTTTATCCATTTTAGATACGTGAATATTAAAAACACTACCCAACCCCAATGCGGTACAAATAAAAATTGCTAATAGTGCAACATCATAAGCAATATTAAAATAGAGCACTTCAGCTAAAAAACTTAAAATGATTAATATAAAAAACGCTTTTTTCATCATTATCCTCTACAATTTTTCAATAAAACATCTTCTAACAAAGGATTAAGTGTCAAATCGCTCTGAAGGATAACATCATTTTCTTTTAATCCCTTGATGCTTGTTGTTGTAATTCCTATGTTTATCTTTAATATTTCCAATATTTTGACACAACCATAAATTAACACGTAAGGAATCGATATAAAAAATATGTTTTTTTGAAAGATTTGAGAAATACCATAAAGCAACTCTTTCATTGTCGGTTCGCTTGCATAAAATAGGTCTAAAGGCTTATGTTTATTTATTCCAGCTTCTATAACATTAACAAGTTCTTCCACTAAGTCATCAATACCTATCAACTTTACTTTTTGCTTTCCACCATCAATAAGTGGCAATATTGGATAACGTTTTACTTTATGAACGATACTGTGGAAAAGACCGCCATTTCCAACAATAAGTCCAGGTCTGACAATAGGCATATTCTGTTCGATAAACCATTGTTCAATCCCTTGTTTAGCACGAGCATATTCGGAACTATTGCCCGTTTTAACTCCAATGGTACTAATAAAAAGTTGTTGTCTTACTCCCATTTTTTTAAATTGCTGTGCCCATAATAATGTTGAATCAATGTTTTCTTTCACTGAAGAATGTTGATCATACAGACAGTGAATTACCCAATCAAAAATATTTGATTCATCAACAAATGGTTTTCCAAAATATATTTTATAGACTTGCGTATAGAAAGGTTTCGAGATACCATACCTATCACAGCCATATACTTCATGGCAACCAATTTCTGAGAGTTTTTTCGCAAGATGTGTTGCAAGAAAGCCGCTTGCACCAGTAATTAAAATCTTCATCTATTGCCACATTGTTGTGCAATTCGCATAGCATTCGCCATTAGAGTTAAACTATAATTAGTCGCAGGGATACACTTAAAGGTTGAGCCATCTGCGATATAGACATTTTTATTTTCTGGCAACTCTCCATTGACGGTTGTTTCATAAGGCGATGTTGGATTTAGACTCATTGGAAGAGTTCCACCGTAATGAATACCGTTTCCATGTGATACGCGATAGGCAAATCCTTCTAACGTTAACAGCCCTAGTGAACGTAATACTTCCACTGCCTCATGAATCAATGGTTGTGGGATTTCATGACCTGTGCCTATAATATCAATGTTATTCTCGCGATTAAGCAAAAGTTCTGCAAAAATTTCTGGATCTGAAGGTAGAAAAATTTGTGAAGCCATCATACCCGGTAAAATGTATTTCATAAAGTTAAGATTATCAGTGGCAGGGAAAGGAAATTTATCAAAAAATTCACTCCTCATAGGTGATGTTACTTCAACAAAAGCTCCAATAATTTTTTTCTTCAATAATTTGCTTTTATATATCATACTTAATTGTGTCAAACCAAACGAATCAATTTCTAATGGTTTACCAAAATGACCTGGAAAGAAAAATGGAAATTGTATCGCAGGGTTATCTGTTAATCTAAGTTTTGTTGTATAATCATTACGTGATTTTAAAACAATTCTTGCAGTATTTACTACCCCTGCTGCTATGATAATTTTTTTTGCTTTAAAACGATACTCTTCTTTAGAAGTAATATCGTATCCAACAACCTCAATTTTTCCTTCATTTTCAACCCAATGATCGACAAAACAATTTCCTTGATAAACTATTTTATCGTGCACTATTAACTCTTGTAATGTCATTACTGGCGTATATAACGCAGTATGATCTGGCTGCCAAAATTCGAGATTATCATACGAGCAACGATCACGCTGATGAAATGTATTGTCGCTTACGCCTATTCTAGGCCTTCCTAAAAAGATATTTTTTTCATGTAGCGTTGTTCGATTTTTAGAATAATAATTTGCTATTTTTTGAGACTTCTGTGATAATTTTAAAGGCCGTTGCAAAGTATCAAGCATTCCAAAAAATCTTGATAAATCATCATTTTCTCCTGAAATACCAATGTGAGATTCTAAAGTTTTATAGAATGGTACAATATCTTCAAACGTGATTGGAAGCTCCAGAAAATCTTCTTCAGAAAACCTCATGAGACCATTACCCCAAGCAACGCCAAGCCCACCTTTTGCATAGCTGGTAATAACATTATAATGTGTTTGAGAAACTTTAAAAAAATCAGGGTCATCCGTTACATATTGAAAATACGGTGATTTAAGCTTTGCAGGCAACACTTGTTTTTCAGGATTAAAATATTCTAGAGAATTACCTACTAAAAATGAAGAACAATCCTGCAATGATTTTAAAGTATAAAGATTTTCTTGATTTTCAATTCTATGCACTGGGGACAATCCAACATCAATCACTAAAGGTTTAATTCCCATATGAGAAAGCTGTAATGCAGAAGCACTGGCTGATGCACCTGACCCCACAATAATAATATCATATTCAAGCATTTGAAATTTCCTTAGCAGATGTATTATACATTGGCAATCTAGCAATACATGCCATTGTCTTAAGAACTGCCTTTATCAATATATAACCCATCATCAAGCGATTATTATTTGTATTCACAAAGCGATGATAATATTCAGGTGACGATTCACCTAAAGAAGAAGCTATTTTAAATGCAACTGTGAGCGGATTACTTAAATTTTTTCTTCGCGATAAATATTCAAGATACTCAATATCCATCTTTTTTTCAATCGCTTGCTGAATTGCTTCAAGTTGTTTTTCTGTATATTGAACTGCCAATAAACGATCTGCTTTAACAATAAGATCCAAAATTTGCCCATGTGGTTTACATTTGAAAAGTGACTGATAACAGTAGATGACGATGCTCATCTATTTCCTTTATATATATTTTAATCAGAAAGTGCATTTTCCCGAAAGCGTAAAAGTTTAGCAGGTACTCCAGCAACAACAGAATAAGGTTGTGTACTTTTTGTTACCACAGAATTTGCTCCAACAACAGTCCCTTTGCGAAGTGTAATACCTGGCATAATGACTGCCCCAGCCCCTATCCAAACATCATCTTCTATCGTTATTTTTTCTGGTATTGTTTGCCTTGAGAATATAGGTAAGTCCCATCCCTCTATTGGATGCTTACCTGAAGAGATTGTTACATTACTACCTATTAGTACATAATTCCCTATTTCAATCTCGCCGATTCCGTTGATGTATGTTCCTGAATTTATACCAAAATTTTTTCCCACGGTGATTCTATCAGTGTGAATAAAAATAATACGTGGTTGTATCCATGCGAAACCTGTACATTTTTTAAAAAAAAGTTTAGCAAATAGCCCTCTAATAATTACACCTATTGTCGTTGGAACAAGCATTGCCAATCCAAAACATAAAGATTCAATTTCTAAGCGAATTAACGTACTTAGTGAATAACCCTTTATTTTATCTTTTAAGAACAAAGCATAGTTCCACATTATGCAAGACCTTTTGATTGTGATAAAACAGCTATCCCCAAAATAATGATAGCCATACCAATAAGTTTATAAGCATCAAAGGACTCTTTGAAAACAATAAATGCTAAAAGCATATTAAAAAGATATGTCATTGCTGTTAACGGGATAATGATAGAAAGCGCATAGTTCGATAATAAGTAAAAAAAGATAAGCATAGACAATACATAAAAACATACCCCTATAATAATATTTGGTTGTATAATTAATCCCATTAATGCTTCTAGTTTTAAAACTAAAGGCTGCTTTTGGAACTGCAATTTCCAAAAAACATTAGCACATGCATTTAAAGCACAAGCAATTGTTGTAGGCAATAGTAAATTCAAAAAAGTCATTCATTTAATCCTTTTTCTTTGGTATATTATTCATGTCAATTTGAATAGCTTGTAATAAAAACTGTATCCCCAAAATAATTGGAAGTACAGCTAGCATAACAGTTCCAACAGGAGTGGAATTGGATTCTGAAGCTATTATCCAATGATAAAGACCAAAGCATAAACCAAATAATAAAAAAGGTACTCCAAAAATTAAGTATATAGAGATCATATTGAAATCATAAATAAAATATTTAAAAAAAACTCTTCTCAAAAGTCCTTTGAAAAGTTTTGGAGGAAATCCAAAAAGTGTTCGAGTAATGCTCAATGAGCTTTTTTCATCGCCATATTTTGCAGAAATTGGAATATCAACGACAACAGCATTTTCGATATTTAGATGTATCAACATATCAGATTCAAAAAAATACCTTTGTGCTATTTTATCTAATTCAAGATTTTCAATAGCGTGACGACTAATTGCCGTGTAGCCATTTGTAGGATCCATTATAGTCCAATATCCTGATGCTGCTTTAACTAAAAAAGAGAGACCACTATTGCCAAACAGTCTTATTTTGGGCATTTTAGCCAGTGCTTTAAAATCTGTAAATCGATTTCCTTTTGTATAATCTGCTTTTCCATCTAAAATAGGTTGTATTAATTGTTGCAAATAATTGATATCCATTTGCCCATCACCATCAATTTTTACAACAATATCTGCACCTAATTCTAAAGCCTTCCTGTAACCAGAGATAACAGCACCACCAACGCCTTTATTTTCTATATGATATATAACAGCAACTCTTAAATCATTCAAAAGCTCTGCGACTTTGCCACTTTCTTCAGGGCATTTATCATCAACTACAATAATATTTTTAACATATTGAGGAATATCTAAAATAACATTCGCTATGTGTCGTGCAACTTTATATGATGGGATGATAACAATAATATTTTGTTTCACGATGTTACCTCTATTGTATTTTTTTCAAAAGAACTACTCTGGATAATATAAATGTTAAAGGGATAGAAAGAAAAATAACAATTAATATCCCAATATGATTTTCTATCTTCGTATACTGATTTAACAGATAAAGTATAATGAATCCAAAAATATATTGGACTAAATAAACTAAAGGAAAACGTAAAAAAGATTTTATTGATCTATTTACATTAAAAACTATTTTAGTATTTAACAAATAAGAAATCCCTATACTCAGACAATAAGAAAGAGTGTATGAAGCTTGATAGTTTAGGATACTTAAAAATGCAATAAAAAGGATATAAGAAATAACTGTATTCAAGAATCCAACAACAATAAATTTTAAAAATAACCTCATTTTCTTCTCTCTAATTTATAATAACTCTTCTTCTATGATATATCTTGGCCTATTTTTTGCTTCATCTAGTATTCTCCACAAATACTCTGCAATAATTCCTAATATAAGGATAATTAATCCTAATAAAAAAGTTATTAATACTACGATCGTGGCATATCCTCGTACTTCCATATTACCAAATAATGCGTTAATAAATATAAATACTCCATACAAAAAACTCAAGCATGCAACCAAAAGCCCCAAAGAAGAAATAGCTCTAATTGGCATGTACGAAAAAGATAAAAAAGAATCTATCGCATATTTCAATTTTTTTCCAAATGTAAAAGACGACTTTCCTAATTCTCTTTTTTTTCTGACATAATATATTTTCTTATATTCGTATCCACTCCAAAGAATCAAGCTTAAATAATTTGTATTTTTTTCTTTCATTTCATTAAGATAATTGACAACAACTCTATCAAGGAGAATTAAATCGGAGCCATTACTAGGATAATTTGGAAGAGCAAAATTTTTCATTAGTAAGTGAAATGTATTTGAAATAATCTTCTGTAATTTTGGTTCTTCTCGATCTTCTCTTTCTGCCAAAACTATTTTATAGCCGTTTTTCCATTCTTCTAACATTCCTGTTAATAATTCAGGAGGATCTTGCATATCAGGGACTAAAACAACAGCACAATCCCCTTTAACATAGCTAAGCCCCGCTAAAATACCATTTGGAACACCAAAATTTCGTGTAAATTTTACAATTTTTATCCAATCCCTTGTTTGCTTATACTGTGACAATAACTTGAAAGAATTATCAGGAGAACCATCATCAACAAAAATCACTTCTACATCAAATTCATTGGAAATATTATTTTTAAGTGCTTCAATTCGCTCTATTGCAACAGATATATTCATTTCACTTTTATATATTGGAACAACTATACTAAATAACGATTTCATTTTACCTCCTAAAAGTTATTGATAATTTTTACTATCATTTCAGTATCAGCAATAACCTGCACTCCACTTATAGGTATGCTTAATACTTCATTGTGAATTTGCTCACTTATCGGATAATTATCGCCATTCCACTCTTTATACGCTTTTTGTTTATGAGCAGGGATTGGATAATGAATTAAAGTTTGAATCCCATGCTCAGCAAGATATGCTTGTAAATTCTCTCTTTTTGATGTTCGAATAACAAATAGGTGCCAAACATGATTATCTACGCCTCGAATAGAAGGCAAAATAATATTGTTATTTTTTATATTTTCAAGATAATAGTTCGCAACTTCACGTCTCTGTTCTATTTCTTTATCCAAGTACTTTAGCTTAACTCTAAGCATGGTAGCATGAATCTCATCAAGACGACTATTGATGCCTTTGTATAAATTTTCATACTTTTTCTGACTTCCATAATTGGCTAATACTTTAACGGTCTCAGCCAATGCTTCATCATTAGTTGTAACGGCACCAGCATCGCCTAGTGCTCCAAGATTTTTCCCAGGATAGAAACTAAACCCGCTAGCATCTCCCAAATTACCACTTTTTTTATCGTTAAAATATGAACCATGCGACTGAGCGGAATCTTCTATAACTTTTAGATTATATTTTTTAGCAATTTCATTAATTTTATCCATATCGCATGTTTGTCCATAAAGATGTACTGGTAAAATAGCTTTTGTTTTAGAGGTAATTTTCTCTTCTATTCTATCTGGATTAATAAGATATGTAGAGAGATCAGGTTCTATTAAAACTGGTACAAGATTATTTTGCGAAATTGCTAATATAGATGCTATATATGTATTTGAAGGAACAATAACCTCATCACCATCTTTCATAACACCTAATTCTTTATAAGCTCTCAATATTAAAATCAGTGCATCAAGTCCATTTGCTACACCAATGGCACATTTCGTGCCACAATATTGCGCAAATTCAGACTCAAATGCTTTGCACTCATTTCCTTGAATATACCAACCACTGTCAATCACTCTTGTGCAAGCTTCAATTAATTCAGATCTATATTGAGCATTTAATTTTTTTAAATCTAAAAATGGGATCATCTACACTCCAAGGTTCGAAAATCAATATCTTGAATTTCTTCATAATAATAATCTGCATGCAAAAATTCTTTTTTTCTTAGTCCATTTGTAATACCAATCGACTTGATATTTAACATTCTAGCTGTTTTTATATCTTCTTCTGTGTCACCAATGAAAATAGCATTGTTAAATGTTCTATTTTTAAGTGCTTCATATTTTGTATTTTCTCTTTGCGGTGGACAATCTATTATCTCATCGAATAAACTATATAGATTAAAATACATAAGTTGCTGTATTAAAAGATCACGATTTTGCCTCATTGTAATCAGTACGATACTCTTTGCAAGTTTTTTCCATGTTCCTAATGTTTCTATGACATTAGGTTTTAAAGTATCCAAACTTAAATATTTTTCATTTTCAATATTTTTCATCCATTCATCGAAAAATATTTTGTATGTACCATGAAAATTACTTCTTTCCAAAAGAATATCCCGTGAGATCTTGGACCTCTTCATATCCCAATAGGTATTTATATCGAGCACATCTCCACCATATTGCTCAATAATATCTCTATAACAATGATAATGCCTTTTATTACCTTCAAAAATTGGACCATCTAGATCTAGAAAAATATAGTCAAGCATCATTATTTCTGACAAACTACATAAATTTCAGCTGCATTATCAGGAAAATCTTTTCCTAGTTGATAAAAGCCCTCAATCATATTTTCGTCCCAATTTTGTTCTATTTGCCCATTTGAAAGAGGCTTGAAAAAGACACCACCTTTTTCAAGAACTTTTAATCCAGCATTTTTTATATCTCTAAGAAAAGTTTTCATGCAATAAACTCTTTGATGCCCTAAAGCATGATCTCTTGAATTTAACTCATCCGGAGATTGTAATAATCCCATTTTAACGGCTACTAATCTATGAATGGAAAGAGCATTAGGAACACCTAAAAGTATAATGCCATCATCTTCTAGCCATTCTTTTGCAAGTAACATAATATCAACTGGTTGATCAACATGTTCTAAAATATGTTCCATAATGATAGTATTAAATTTTTTATTCGGCTTAAAATCTTCAAAAAAACTGTGTATTTTGGTATGATTTGGATATAAAGGGATCATATCAAGCAGTTCTTTAGAACCATCAACACTTATTAAATGCTCAAAATCATTAATCAAGTATTGTGTCATTTCGCCTTCAGCAGAGCCAAGTTCTAAGCCATATGGGCCTTTAATATGATTTTTAATGGTTTGATATCTGTAATATATCAATTTTCTATCAAAGTCTAATTGTCCTTGGATATACCATCGCCCATCTAAGTTTTTTTCAGTTATATTCATCTTTTAATCCATCCTCTATACTTACTTGCTCATATCCTAATAATTGATTCATTTTTGAAGTATCAAAAACATAGTCTATCCCTTGTAAATGAGATTGCTTATATTCAATTTTTAAATTTGAATTCGTGATTTTTAATAGTAATTCGATAATTTCTTTTATAGTATATGATTTGTTAGAACATAAATTAATGACACCCTCGTATCTTTCAAGATCCAAACTTTTTATAATAAGATTGCAAACATCATCTACATGAAGAAAGCTTCTTTTTTCTTTACCACTTCCAAATATTTGTGGATTTTCCCCATTTTTTATTCTTTGTAAATTAACAGGAATAACTTTTTTATATGCTTCTTCACCTTTACCATAAATATGCCCCACCCTTAAAAGCTGTATTACAACCTTATTGTCTAAAGCCCAGGACTCTATCATTTTTTCACAGTAAAGTTTTGACCAACCGTACATTGTTAAGGGGGTCGGTTGCTTATATTCATCAATAATTGTATCCATTGCACCATAGACATCTATCGTACTTAAAAAAATAAATTTCGATGGAATATTTGGTAAATGATCTAATAAATATTTTGTGTTAGAAATATTAGAATTTGATTCTTTTATATTATTTGCTTCAGGCCCTGATTTTGGGATAAACGCACCTATATGAAGAACTATGTTTATGTGAATGATTCCAATTTGATGAAAATCATCTTTTGTAAATGTATAATCATTATGCAATACTGTTTTAAAAACATCATGTGAAGTTGATGACAATAATACTATATCGTATTTATCAGCATAATTCTTTTCTAAGCATTCGAGCAGGTGCTTTCCGATAAACCCAGTTGCTCCAGTTATTAGTAATGTTTTTTTCATAATTCAATCAAACTATCTGAAATTGCATTTTCTGTTGTAAGCAATGGCTCACAATCCATTCCACGTAGCCACAAAAGACCATCGGGTAAAGGATTTATCTTTTTATCTAAACATGGAAATTCATTGTAAAGAGCAATATCTTTAAAGATTTTTGGCATATTTAGGCCTGCTTTTGTAAAAAATAAAACCGTTGTGAAAAAGCGAGATATATTAATTTCTGTAGGATTTGGAATATTGTTTTTATCATAAGTCATATCCACGCCATATATTCCATGTGGTTTTTTATCAATTGAAAAAATGGCATCTTGTGCTATTTGATCAACTTGATCCGAAGAATATGTTTCGCCAATTTTTGTCACACCTGTCACACCTGACAAGGTTCTATTTCCAAGATTCCATGCTTTTCTTCTTCTCGTTTGGGCAACAACAAGCTCTCCCTCATACCAAATAGACAACCATGTTACCGTTCTTTCAGTTAAAAGTTCAGCTCCTGTGAATTCGCCCCATCCCTTAAACCTATCAATCCATTTTTTTGCAAATTCATAATCATTTGTAGGTAAAGCACCTCTTCCGCCCCCTCCAACATTTGCTCTAAGCCAAATTTGACCATCACTATCACCAAGAAGATCAAATGCTTTTTTTAAATCAGCTTCTGTGTGGATGTTAAAGGTTTTCGGTATTTTTATCCCTTCTTGTGCCCAAATGATAGCTGATTTTCCTTTGTCAACACAATTTTCAATTACTTCATGGCTTGGCATATATAATTTAGTTCCTGTAGCCAATATATCATTTCGTATTTTTGAGGCTTCAAGAATTTCTATATCATTTTGAAAGTGAACTAGATCTGGTTTTTCAATGTCTAAAAGATTTACTAGCTTTTCTTTATATCTTGCATCAATAGCATAAGGAATAACATATTTTTTAGATGCTTGTGAAAGCATAAGATCACTTGCTTCACTCCCCATACCTATAATAATTTCATTTTTTGCACATTCAAGTAATGATTTTATTACATTTTCTGACGGTGTACCCCCAGCTCCAGCTATGAGAATTTTAGACATTTTTTACCTTTTGAAGAAATTTGTTATAATCTCTAATATAATCAGTTTCATCATAATGCTTATTTGCAACTACCAATAAAACACAATCTTCACTAAAATTTTTCATGTCTCGCCATATAAGTCCCTCAATAAAAAGCCCCTTATTTGGGTTATCAAGTAAAATTTCTTCTTTGGTTATTCCATCATCAAGCACAAAAACACAAGAGCCTTTAACTGCTATTGCTATTTGTTTAAGATCTATATGTGCATGAGAGCCACGAACAACCCCATTTTTTGTATCAAAAATATAATACACTCTTTGAATATGAAAAGGAGCATTATAATCTGCTTCAAGTGCAATCAAAGAGCCTCTCTCATCACCTAAGGTTTTGAAGCTAATTAACTTATAACTATTCATTTCTTTCCCTTTTTATAATTGCATAACCATTGATTATAACTTGATGCTGAAAGTCATATCCGATTTTTTTCATTCTCTCAATCATACAATTATCTACAGCTCTAATCTGGCTTGGAGTCAAAACATACGATGTAAACCCAGAATATTTATATTCATCGTTTTCTTTTACTACTTGCATCACAACATAATCTGCTTGATCTAAACCTAGTGGAAACATATAATGGATTCTATCTTTCCATAAATTAGCAATGATTATTTCAAAACTTGATACAACAGCTCCTGGAGGAATAATTTCGTTCATTTTTTCAAAATCATTCAGGTACTGTCGCGTTGAGCTATGTTGATTAAATAATTCTTTATACAGATGAAAATCTTTAAATAATACATTTTCATTAATTACATTTATAAAAGCCAACTTTCTATTATAAGGACTATATAATGAACTAAAGCATATTAATCCTATCATAACTAGTGCAGCCAAAGATCGATGGGTATTTGTTTTTAAATAAGTAACGATTTTTATATAACCCAAGACAGACAAAAAAACTGCAAAAGGAAAGTATAATGTATGATAGTGGGTGAAATAACCATACTTTTCTGCTCCACCAATATTCCCTATAATATTAGGTACTAACATTACAGTAAGCATTACAAGGTATTTCCAATGAACAAATGTAAAAATCCCTAAAAATATAAAGCTACATAATAAAAATACATACAAGTTCTCTAAGAACATCGCATTTGACAAGCGGCTTATTAATTCCGTAGCTGTAGTGGGCAAATAAGTAGAAATTTGATTGCCCATTAATGTCTTAATATTATTTAATGCAAAAACTGTATAACTTAATAATATAGTGGTTAAGAAGATTAAATGCCATCTTTTATTCGATTCAATGCTTTTCCAAAAAAGAAGAATATACATAGTCAAAAAGATACCTATATACATAGGCGCTCTTTCAGTAAGTAAGCATATAAAAAAACTTACTATGTATAATAGTGCTAAATTTGATTTTTTTTCATGCATTAAGTATAAAAACATCATAGCGAAAGCTAGAAAAAATCGCTCTACATAAAACTGCCCTGATATTGAAATAGAAAAAGCCGGATGTATAAAAACAAGTAATAAAAACAAAACTGACGCAATAATAGGAACATCACTTTCGCGCATAATCCTATAAGTAAAATATAGTAATACAAAAAAACTTGTCACATGCAAACAATAAAATAAAAGTTTAGTATCAATAACACGTGCTAATTGTGCAATAATATACAATACATAATAACTATGATTTCTCATTACATCTATTGCTTCATCACTAAAGCGATTCAATTCTTGTGTACATAATATATCTGCTGTTTTTGATTGAATATTGCCAAAATTAAAATGATAAAATGCCCCAAAATCATATGATTTTGTTGTATTTTGTTTGGCAATATTTTCTGTAACTTCCAGTAGAAAGGCTGAATCCCCTCTATGAGGACTATCAAAAATCCATTTTGTATATTGAATGTACGTAATTAACCCTGCTAAAGTACATATAATAATAAGAAATAATAAATTTTCTTTTTTACTAAAACTCAAGACAACTCCCTTATTTATTAACTACTTTCTCTTTAGACCATTTTTTAACTCTTTGCAACCAATGATGCTTATAAAAATTCTATTAATACAATTTCTTTAACACCTATTTTAGTTTAAAACAAACCTATACTATGTATTGATTGTATTTAATCCTAATGAAGAGATGGAATGTTCTTCAATAAATTTACAAATATTTGTGATCTTTTTACTCCATACATTTTCTTCTAAAAAAGCTTCTATTTCATGTTCATTAAAAATTGTTGGGGCACTTAATTTTGCAATAAAAGCATCGTTAGAAGAAGCAACATCGATAACCTGAATTTTTTTGCACTCTACAATATCAACACTTATAACCGGCTTTTTGGCAGCTAAGTATTCATAAATTTTTACAGGAGAAACAGAATTAGTAATACTATTTTTTATAAAAGGCAATATACAAATATCGAACATTTTCAAATAAGGTATAAGTTCCAATCGTGGTTTTTGTGAAAATAAGAAAAAATTCTTATATTTATTTTGAAGCGCATAAATTTCTTGAGAAACATTAAAAACTGGTCCAATGAAAACAAAGGCATAAGATGGATATCGTTCAATTAAAGCATTTACCAAAGAAAAATCCATCCATTCAGCTATAGCACCATAATATCCTATAATTTTTTGATAACCTTCATTTTTAATATTCACAATCTCTTTAGGAGTATTATAAGAATCTTTCAAAGCATCCAAAAATTCTATATCTATCCCATTACTAATAGTTAATATTTTATGCCTATACGAAAGTGGCAATTGGTCTGCTAATTTTTCAGCTGATACTGTGATTAAATCAGAAAATTTTAGGAGATCTTCATGATTTTGTTTAATAATATCTTTCTCTATTTCCAATAAATCCAATTCATCCATAAAGTCATAAAGGAGTGTGGTATATTTTAGATAAGGTAAGTGCTTAATATTATTTGCCCATAAACAATAATAAACTACTTCATGTTTTTCAAAAACATGCGAAAGTATGGGAAGAAATTTTTCATTAATTAAAAATAATGATGGATGCATTTCTGAAAGGGTAGAAACTTTATCTGTTTGGTGGTTCAACGTACTATAAAATACTAAATAGCCATTCTGAGCTAAAGCATCAGCAATGTGTTGAGGTCTTTGCTTCATATAAGTATAATCTATTGTTGCTGGAAACAAAACAACTTTTTTATATGACTTGAATGCCTTTATTTTTTCCAATTCATACATCACATTAACATCAGAATTTGGCATTAAAAACTTGAAAACTCTTTTGATGATTCGTTTTACATACTCTTTTTTATCATAAAAAGTTCCGTATAAAAATTCTCGTTTGAAGTTATATAATCTGATCTTCCATCGTGCTTTTTTTATATATGGAGAAGTATTTACAGGTATATGAATTGAATTGTGGTCTTCTACAGTTTTCATTTGGAGTAATAAATGCTCAAAATTTACCATCCGTACCAAAACCCTCTGTAAAATATGGTCTTGCTTAGTGATACAAAAACTTTTTAAATCATCTTCAAATTTATGCCAATAAGAAAATGCTATATCACTCAATGACCAATCAACATGATGTTTAGAGAGGAAGTAAGCTTTGTTCTTCTGAAATAATGCTTGATACTTCTCTGTCGCTAACTTCTTAAATGAAACACTCCCCTTATGATAGATAAAACAACCCTCTACAAAAACATTCTTGAATCCAGCTTGGATACTTCGCAAGCAATAATCATCATCTTCGAACATCCCTATACCAAACTGTTCATCTAATAGACCAATGGTGTCAATTACATTTCTTTTAATAGCTACACAGAAAAAACCCAAACGTTGTGTCTCACAAACAACATTATGGTTCAGGGTTGTATATCGTTTTGAAATCTCATTATAATTCTTCTCTGTCAATCCATCAAGATTTACTCTCTGTTCGTTACCAACAGAATTCGAAATAGGCCCTACCAACCCTACTTTACAATCATCGTGAAATGGTCTCAATAATCTCTCAAGCCACCCCTCACTCACCAATGTATCATTATTTAATAAAATAACATACTCTCCGTTGGAAGCTTTAATCCCATCATTATTTCCGCCGGCATACCCTTTATTAATATCATTTAGGAGTACTTTTATATTTGGATATTTTGACTCTATAGATTTTAGGTATTCTTTTGTCCCATCTTGTGAGTCATTATCGACAATAATTAGCTCAAATTGCTCTTTATCTGTATATTCGTATATACTCTTTATACACGATTTGGTGCAATCCTCTAATTGGTTATATGTCAACACTACAATCGATGTCATAACCTCAATATTCCTTCATTAAGCATATTTGCACGTTCTCTCCATGAATTTTCTTTTGCCAATTGAATACGTTCTTGCTTTTTAAGCTGGCTGTTTTCGGCCAAAGCTTCTTCAATGTATTGGCAAAAGGATTCTTTATCATTGGCTAAAAAACAATATTGTTTATATGCTAAAAGTTCAGGAAGCTCAACAGAAACAACGGGTTTACCAGCACTTAGATACTCGTAAAATTTAACAGGATTGGTGGCAAGAGTGAGAGGTATGATTTTGAATGGAATTAGACAGACATCAAAATATGCGAAGTATCCGGGTAACTCTTTATAAGGAATTTCTCCTAAGAAAAAGATGTTTTTTATAGTTTCTACTCTACTTATATCACAACCAAATGTTGAGCCAATCATCACGAAATTATAATCAGGAAGCTTTTTTGCACAATATTCAACAATATCCATATCAAACCAATCAGAAATGGCACCGTAATACCCGATTATAGTCTTCTTGGCCAATTCATCAAGCTTCCCATTAGACTGTGCATTTCTAAAATGTTCAAACTCTGTTCCATTTTTGACATGAATAGTTTTGTGATTTAGCTGTATATTTTTATCAAAAAGGAGCTGCGAGGATGCTATAACTAAATCTGCTTTTTTAATTAATTCATGCTCTTCTTTTAAAGATTCTCGCGTATTGGTACTAAAACCAGAGTGATCATCCATACAATCAAAGATAACTTTCCCAGATACTTTAGATTTTACATCAAAAACTAAACGACTCCACCCTGGAAACTGAACCATATAGGTAATATCGCGAATATTTAACATCTTCAAAGCTGACACTATTGATAAAGACATATTATGTAAATTTTCTACTGTTATAAGATCTTTATAGATATTCATTTTAGTGTAACTGTGTATCCATAGTTTATAAATATTATGATCCAACTTTGAAAAATGAATGGTTTGTCCAGCTTCTTCAATTGAGTCAAAAAGCCGTCCTTTAGGCTGAACGTCCATTGCAAGATAGATAATTGTATACCCTTTTTTAGAAAGCTCTTTTAAAATATGCTGCGGTCTTTGGAACCTAAAGCCCCATGTGATAATAGGAAATGCAAGAATCACTTTTTGATGATTACGCACAGAAACTAATGCTTCTTGAAACTGATTTTTTGATTTTCTAAACTTATAATGATCAAGCCATTTTTTTGGCACACTTTTTTTAATAATTTGTTTGATCGATAATTTACCATCAAAGTATTTTTCAAAATTTCGAAGCAAGAAGTGACGATCAATTTTTTCTAAACGTAATTTCATAGCACATGCCCAATCCGACATAGTCATTAACTCATTATGTTTTACACTTAATTCATTCGTTTTTTCGTCTAAAGACACTTTGAGCTGTGTTGCCCAATCGGACATCGCCATAAGCTCTTTTTTTGACGATTCAACATAAGAAATATCACTGCTCTTTTCAAGCTCTTTGAGAAAAAGTAATAAATTCTTAAAATCATTTTGACGTACTTCAAAATTCACTTTATTTTGTACCGTCTCAAAATAATTAAAATACGCAATGAGCAAGTCAGAATAAGACCAATCAACATGATGTTTAGAGAGGAAGTAAGCTTTGTTCTTCTGAAATAATGCTTGATACTTCTCTGTCGCTAACTTCTTAAATGAAACACTCCCCTTATGATAGATAAAACAACCCTCTACAAAAACATTCTTGAATCCAGCTTGGATACTTCGCAAGCAATAATCATCATCTTCGAACATCCCTATACCAAACTGTTCATCTAATAGACCAATGGTGTCAATTACATTTCTTTTAATAGCTACACAGAAAAAACCCAAACGTTGTGTCTCACAAACAACATTATGGTTCAGGGTTGTATATCGTTTTGAAATCTCATTATAATTCTTCTCTGTCAATCCATCAAGATTTACTCTCTGTTCGTTACCAACAGAATTCGAAATAGGCCCTACCAACCCTACTTTACAATCATCGTGAAATGGTCTCAATAATCTCTCAAGCCACCCCTCACTCACCAATGTATCATTATTTAATAAAATAACATACTCTCCGTTGGAAGCTTTAATCCCATCATTATTTCCGCCGGCATACCCTTTATTAATATCATTTAGGAGTACTTTTATATTTGGATATTTTGACTCTATAGATTTTAGGTATTCTTTTGTCCCATCTTGTGAGTCATTATCGACAATAATTAGCTCAAATTGCTCTTTATCTGTATATTCGTATATACTCTTTATACACGATTTGGTGCAATCCTCTAATTGGTTATATGTCAACACTACAATCGATGTCATCAAATACCTTTAATATTATTTTATTTAAATATATTATCTAATTCTTGATAATATTTTGATTAGTTTTCCAAAACGCGTACTGCAAGTTAAGTGCTTTTCAAAAAATATTAAAATTCTGCTACTTTCAATATTTTGTAATCGTTTTTTCATGTCATTAGCCCAATCTGACATTTGCATTAATTCATGTTGCTTTTTTTGAAGTTGGTGACTCAATGATTGTCCCCAATCTGATATTTGCATCAATTCATGTTGCTTTTTTTGAAGTTGATGATTCAATGCTTCCAACTGATCATTGAGTTCGCGTTTATTATTTTCAAGGTCTATAACACGTTGATTTAATCCTTGCCCCCAATCTGACATTTCCATAAGAAGCTCTTGCTTTTCTATAATCATTTGATCTCTTATTTCTAATTGATCCGACTGTGATTTTATATGCTTGGAAATTCGTTGAATATCTTTATTGAATTCTTGAATATCCTTATTTTGTCTTTCAATAATTTTAAGTGACTCAAAGAAAAGTAATTTTTTATACTTTTTCAGCATTTCACGATAGTATATTTCTACATTGTCAGGAATTTTTTTGGTTAGTACAGAAAAGTCCAATGTATTAGCCTCTTTTGAAATAATCAAAAATTCTCTATAATAAGGCTTGTTAAAGTCATAATCCACTAAATTTTTATTAAATTCTCGACTCATTTCAAATAAAATGTTATGCAATTCTAAAGAATCCCATGTGGGGATTAATAAATTCATCATCTCTTGAAGCCATGGGGCATAACCATGCCCTATAGAAGAACACTCCCAGCCTAAAGCTTTAAATTTTGCCTTGATTTGCTCAACAGAAGGCAATGAATAAGTAAAATGTTCTTCCAACCATGGATAATCAATACCATAAGTTTTTTTATAAGATTCATTCACACTTTCATCTATCTGCGTTGAGGGTTTATTCTCACTTGTAGGGAATGCTAAAATGATACAATTTTCTGCTAACTCACAAAGTCTTTCAATAAAGCTATTTCGTATAGCAAAGGGAATATGCTCAAGCACATCAATAGCAGCCACGAAATCAAATTTTTTATTATTTAGCTTTTCTGAAAAAATATTGCCTTTGATGATATTCATACTCTCATTTTTAGATATCAATGGATCTACATAAGTTACATGCTCACTATCAATAATAGAGCCAAGTAAACATTCAGGTCCACTTCCGACATCTAAAAGAGTGTTAATTTTGTTAAATTTTAGTAAATTCAATATTTTTTTTAGTGCATTATATCTACTATACTGATCAAATAGCATTTGTTGGTTTCCTTAATAAATATGGACCTATCGCCAATGCATCAAGTTCTGTATTAGCAAACATATCTAAGGCTTCCTTTGGAGTATTAATAATCGGCTCACCTTTTCTATTCATTGAAGTATTATTTACAACACTTATACCTGATAGCTGACCAAATTTACTAATCATGTCATAATACAATTCATTATCTTCTTTTTTTACAGTCTGCACTCTAATAGTATTATCAATATGCATTGAGCCAACAATATTTTGTTGAGCTTTTTTTGGTACATCAAATGTAATAGTCATAAATGGAGAATGTATATCACATCCTATATACTTTAGTCTTTCTTCATATAGTATAGAAGGAGCAAATGGTCGCCATGGCTCTCTAAATTTTACTTTAATATTTACATTATTTTTATCCTCTAAAGAAGTTGGATTTGACAATATAGATCTAGCTCCTAATGCTCTTGCACCACCTTCCATTTTACCTTGAAACCATGCAACAATTTTATGTTCATGTAAAAGCTTTGCAACTTCTTGTGCTAAATCATCTGGTTCTTCAATCACATATGGGGAATCTTTTAATGCTGCAAATATTTCAAATGGTGAAAATTCAGGGCCTGTATATATCGTAGTTATAGGCTTTATTTTATTATATCCATACAGATTTTCATACCACATAGCTGCACCAATAGCACAACCTGCATCATTAGAAACAGGGAAAGCATAGATATCTTCTAGATTTAGAGCTTTATATATTTTTCCATTCATTTTCGAATTTTGAGCTACCCCACCAGCCAAACATAATTTTTTTATACCTGTTTCATTAATAAAATGAGATATATACTTAATAACTATTCGTTCAAGGAATGCTTGTAATGAAGCTGCTATATTTTCATCTATCCCATTTCTAGGGTCTGGATTAAAATCACGAGGAGGTCCAAACGCCTTAATTAAAGGAGATTTAATATCATCACATAGAGGATCAATTAGAGAATTAAAAGATATTTCAGGCATTAAACTAAACTTAAAATCTTCTTGTTTAATTAATGAATTAAAAAAGTCAGAGTAAACATCCTTACCATAAGCAGCTAAGCCCATTACTGTACCTTCTCCATCAAAAGGTGTGTATCCTAAATATTTAGTCACACTTGCATATAATAGTCCTAAACTAGTTGGGAGTAATATCTCATCCAAAATCTCTATTTGGGTACCAATACCTTTAGCAATGACCATGCTGTTTGTATCACCCCTGCCATCAATGGACAATATTAGTGCTTCGGAAAAACCACTTCCAAAAAAAGTACTTGCTAAATGCGCTTCATGATGAGGAGCAAAAATAGCCTCTTTAATACCTTTTTCTTTAGCAAATCTTAAAAAATTGTTTTTAGCATTAAAAAAAATAGAGTTATGCTTAGCTTTTAACTCAATATTTTTATCCATTAAGCTTTTATATGGCTCTATCAATTGATCATTATTTATTATAACATCCATATCATGTTCACATACTATTGCATCAATATCTGAAAATTTCAAACCAGCTTTTTTCATACAAAATTCAATTGATTTTTCCGGAAATATTGTATGAGCATGTTTAATTCGTATTAGCCTTTCTTCCTCAACAAATGCAACTAATTCTCCATCAATTAATAATGCAGCTGATGTATCATGAAAAAATCCAGTTATACCTAATATGTTCATATTGATCCTCTTAATTTAGTATCCAAGTTTTTGCAAATTTTTAAAATAGTTTTTATAGTTATTTTTACCATTGATAATCTTTCTCATATTTAAGAGTTATCAAATCCTGACCTATACTTTTTTTACATAATGCTTTATGCAACTCAGTATAATAATTTTTGTAATCGCCAATAATGCCTTTTCTAAAATGAGATGCTTTATCCTCTTCACCAGGATTTCTTCCATTGGAAAATTTCGAAAATGAGAACTCTGATAATGTATGCTTTAACTTTTCATCGTTTAAATCTAGTTTTTTTTCAATAAAAATATTTTTGATAGTATCAAAGGGATTTACAAAAAAATCTTCATATTTTATTGAGCAAACATCTTTATTTGTAATCCAGGCTAAAGTATTTTTTGTAAAATAGGCAGCCCCACCATAATCTACTAATTCATTATCTATAGTAGTTATCAATCCACCACTTAACATCAATGCAACAGCATCACTTTCTGACATACGTGATAAAGTATTATGTAATGCATGATGAGTTAATGCATTTTTAATATAAAAAGTCGCTGACAATTGAGCATCTCTTGGATCTCTATAAAGGTGTATTGTTAATGTTTCCTTATTTTCAATGATAGCCTGTATTTCATCGGTTAGTTGATAATGAGCACATAAAATTTGTCCGTCCTTCAATTCTAAGTAAGTTTTGTCAAATTTGTATGGATCCCATTCAGGAGCCCTTGGCACTAAACCATCTGCAAACCTTGGCTCTATCTTTTCAAAATTAAATAACTTCGCTAAAAAATCAAAAAAAAATGTTGTTCCAGACCTTGGCATTGTTGTTAAAAGGATTCTTTTTATATTTTTGGACATCAATCCTCCACTAAATAATTTGTATCTAAGCTCATCAATACATGAATTTGCTTCTTAGAATATAATTCAATACATATTGCATTTTCAACCCTATCTAACAACTCAATACTCTCTTCTGTTAACATTCCTACAGTAGGTGTAAATGTATATTGCCCTGGATGCAGAAACGGAATTTTTATTTCGATTTTAATAGTTCTCTTTGCTCTAATACCTATACTACCTATTTTTGTTTGTTCCATTTCATTATTGTTACTAGCTATTTCGATACCTTTGGAGGTTTTTAGGATATAGCCAACTGTTAGGTTATGAATGTGGTAATCCGTAGTATTTTGAAAAGTCATTCTTAAAATAATAGTTGAATTATTATTTATACTTTGAATTGGATTCATATTTTTGTCATATAATCCAATTCCTAATACTTGGCAACGTTGGTTTCCAAGTCTTTTTTGGAGATTTGGAATATAATTTTCTTCATTTTCTTTTAGATAATAAAAAAAATTTCGATTTATATTATTTTCACTTGATTGATTGATTCGCCTCTGAAATATATGTGCCAAATAATTATCAGTTACCTCTATCGCATTTCCTTGAATAACCAACTTGCCATTGTTTATAAATAATGCCTTATCGCAAATATTCTTTATGATTGTGCTATCATGTGAAACAAATAAAATTGTTTTCCCACTATTTTTTAAATTCTTTAAATGAGCCATGCATTTTTGAACAAAAAAGACATCTCCGACAGCTAAGGCTTCATCCACAATCAAAATATCAGGATCAACATTGATTGCTATTGCAAATGCAAGTCGCGCAAACATTCCACTACTATAAGATTTAACCGGCTGATGTATAAAATCACCAATATCTGCAAAGGCCAAAATTTCGTCTACTTTTTGGTTTATTTCATCACGGCTGTAGTACATGAGAGTACCTTGAAGATATATATTTTCTATCCCAGTATATTCAGGATTAAAGCCAGCTCCTAATTCCAAAAGTGAAGCTATACGTCCATTAACATTTACACTGCCAGATGTTGGAGTTATAACTCCTGTAATAATTTTTAAAAGTGTACTTTTACCTGCTCCATTTTGTCCGATAATCCCAACTGTTTCGCCTCTTTTTATTTCAAAGTTTATATTGTCTAATGCATAAAAAGGCTTATGATATTGCTTTTTCAAAGGGTGCAACGCTTCTTTAAGCATATCAATGGGTTTATCATAAAGTTTATATATTTTTGTCAGATGATTAACTTTAATCGCTGTTGATTTTAGCATTAGATAACATCCGCAAAGTGAGGTCTTAGTCTTCTAAAAATAATTGCACCTGCTATAAAAACAACTAAAGATATACCCCAAAATTGTAAGGTTTCAAGTGGCTTTTCCCAAAACCATATATGATTTATGAATGTATCACGATAGCCTTGCGTTATATAGTAAGCTGGATTTAATTTGAACCATACTAGATATGTTTGAGGAATCATATCTAATGACCAAAAAATAGGAGTTAACCAAAAACCAAATTGCATTGCCATCCCAATAAGTTGTTCTAGGTCGCGAAAGAAAACAATGATACTACTTGTTATCCAAGCAACACCTAGTAAAAAAACGAGTGTCGCAAAAAAATAATAGATGATTTGTAGCCAAAAAAGCGTAGGCTCAAAGCTATAAGCTAAGTACATGAACATCATGAAAAAAATGAAAAAAAGATGAATAGTAGCTGATGAAATGATTTTTACTATGGGTAACAAGTGTATTCTAAATACAATTTTTTTTACTAAATACGCATTATCTAAAATAGCTTTTGACGAAGAAACTACCGCTTCAGCAATAAAAAACCAAGGTAAAATACCAGCAACAAGCCATAAAATAAAAGGAGTCCCTTCTATAGGAGTTGCTCTAAATCCGACTTGAAATACAAACCAAAAAATAAGAATGGTTATTGTTGGTTGAATAAATGCCCAAAAAATACCAAGATAGTTATTTAAATAGCGTGATTTGAAATCATTTTTTACTAATTCAGCAAGCAATTGTCGATTTTGATAAATATCCCGTAAAAAACGATAAAGCATCTTAATATATTTCATAATTTTTCTACCACTACAAACCAAGGATTGACTAGCTTTTCTTTGTTGTATTCTAATAAATTATTGCTTTTATACTGATAAACTATTTTTCCGCTTTCTCGAACAATCGCATCAGCAGCTGCAGTATCCCATTCCATTGTCGGAGCCAAACGAGGATAAACATCAGCAGTACCTTCTGCAACCATGCAAAGTTTTAGTGAACTGCCCGTAGAAATTCGCTCAATCTTCTCAGACGGAAGAGCATCAATAAAAGCTTGCGTTTCAGCTGAAAGATGTGATTTAGAAACAACAACGCAGAGTTTTTTTGCAGGTGAAGTATTGGTCAAAAAAGGCAATTTGATGCCATTTTTGTAAGCACCTTCATTTTTTTTAGCCCAGAAGATTTCACCTAAAGCTGGCGCATACACAACTCCCAATACAGGAGTCTCGTGATAAATAAGAGCAATATTGATTGTAAATTCTCCATTTTTCTTAATAAATTCCTTTGTTCCATCAATGGGGTCAATACACCAGTAGTATTCCCATGCTTTACGTATCGAATAAGGAACTTCTTGGTTTTCTTCACTTAAGATAGGCACCAAAGGGTATAATCGTTGTAAAGAATCACAAATAATGCTATTGGCTTTTTTATCGGCTTGTGTCAATGGACTATCATCTGCTTTATACTCTATTGTAAAATCTGTTTGATAGATTTGCATAACTGCAGTACCTGCTACAATAGCGATATCCTTAATAGCTTCAATATCTATCGAAACTAAAAAATTATGATTCAATTTCTTCCTTTTTTTCATCAATATAATGGAAAATTGCTTCTTTAATACTCTCTAGTTTATTTGGATTTCCTTGAAGTGTAGCAAAATGTTTATGCGCATCTTCATTTTTTTCAATATGTATATGAGCAATCGCTGAACAAATATCTAAAAATACACTATAGGGAACATCATCCCCTCGTTTTAAAAAATAAATTGCTCGTTGTAAAGAAACAAAAGGATTATTGCTAATTCTTGATAAATGATTTATTTTTGTATTGATGTAATGCACAAACTCAGCACGCATATCACATTCAATTACTTTTAGTACCCTATAACGTGTATCATAATGGCATTCAAATGCAATTTTCGTTGAATCAAAATCAAAACCATCAACAACTTGCGTCAACGTTGCATTGTCAAATCGTTCTCTGTATATCAATTGATAGATATCATTTTTATACCTATACGTATAAGAATTATTTTCATATTCGAAATACTCCCTATTTAAGGCATCATGAACGATTTCTCGTTCATCTTTCGAAGGAAAAAAAAGATCCAAATCTCTGAATGTATCAGCCTTTATACAAGAACCAGCTAAGTAAAAACGTATGGTTTCTTGCTCAATATCTTTAATTAAAAGTCTTTGAAAAAAACTATTGAGCTTTAATATAATATTATCCAAACGGTAATCAAACTGTAATGCCGTATCATAGTGAATAAAACTTTCATAACGTTTCCAAAAATCAAATATCATTTGATATATCTCTTTTTAATAAATTTAATAATATGTTCAGCCGCTTCTTCCGCAGAAACCTCATCTGTATCAATGACGATATCAGCATGCTTTGGTTCTTCATACACATCACTGATACCTGTAAAATTTTGGTATTCTCCACAGATAGCTTTTTCATACACGTGCTTATAGTCTCTTTTTTTGCATGTTTCAATATCTGCTTTGATGTAAACAATAATATTGTTTTTCACCATGTTAGCAATAATTTCTCTCGATTCTTCATAAGGCGATACAAACGATGCCACGGTGGAAATAGCATTTTTTTGCAAAGTACAAATAAGATGTCCAACTCTATGTAGATGCTGATTTCTAGAATTTCGTGTAAAACCAATATCTGGAATCAGCTCGCGAATATCTTTAGAATCAATGCGCTCAAGAGGGATATCTAATTGTCTTAATTTTTGATGCACCAAATCGCCAACAGTCGTTTTACCACAAAGAGGTAATCCTGTAAGCCAAATGTTAAAAGGCTCAATTTTTTTTCTGCCCCATCTCACTTTGAGCCAAACACGTTCATGTAACCAGTACAATCCTATTTTAGAGAATGTTTCTGCAAGGCCTGTATAAAATGCCAAATCTAAACGACCAACAAAAAGAAACACAATTAACATCGTTGTGCATGTACCAGCCACTCTATAAGTAATTCCTTTAACAACTGATCGAATATTCGTTTCTTTTAACATCTTAAATTCTCTCGCATTTCCATTCAGGATAATGCTTTAGAATATATCTATTTAAATCAACTTCAGCAAGTGTATACTTTTTGCTATTCACTTTTATTTCTGTATTTTTTGTTTTGCTCATTGCATTATGTGCATCTTGCTGTGGTAACGTGATTAGTGTAGCAGAAGATAAATTTTTATCTTGAATGTAGCCGTTATGAACAAGATAATTTAATATAAAACTACACGCCTCATCTACTGTCATCTGATCACTTTTAACATGAAGCTCAGGGGTAATTGGCTGTTCATAGGGAGAATCTATACCTGTGAAATTTTTAATCGCACCCTGCCTTACTTTTTTATACAATCCCTTAGGATCTCTTGCTTCACACACTTCTAATGGAGCATCAACAAATACTTCAATAAATTCTCCATAAACAACTAAACTTCTTGCAATGTGCCTATCAGCTATAAAAGGCGAAATAAACGCAGAAATAATAATATGCCCACTTTCAACAAAGAGTTTAGCAACTTCTCCTATACGTCTTATATTTTCAACCCTAGAATGTTCATCAAACCCCAAATCCTTATTGAGTCCATGACGTATATTATCACCATCTAACACATAGGTTTTATTACCATTTTCAAATAATTTTTGCTCTAAAACATTTGCGATTGTTGACTTTCCGCTACCACTTAAGCCTGTTAACCAAATAATACATGGTTTTTGTTGGTAATGTTCAGAACGTTGCTCTTTCGTTATATTAAGTTCATGCCATTGAATATGTTTTGAATGTATCATTTTAATCCTAAAATATCTTTTGTAATGCAGATCAAAGATACAATAAACTGACTATTTATACTATTTAAAGGCATTTTTATTCCTTGCTACTTTTAGCATATGTATATTTATTATCTATCGAACTATAAAGATCTCAAAGTTTTCGTAAGCATTGCGCTAAACTATCTTTCCAAAAAGGAATTTCAATATTAAAATTATTTTTGATTTTTGATTTATTTAATAATGAATAATGTGGTCTTTTTGCTGGAGTTGGATATTGAAAAGTTTCTATAGGATTGATTTTGCATTCAAGATTCATTATACTCATAATCTCTTTAGCAAAATCATACCAGCTACATACACCTTCATTTGAATAATGGAATACGGCTGTTTCATTTGTATTTATTTGAGGAACAATTTCCAATATGGTCTCTGCTAAATCATGTGCATACGTAGGTGAACCCACTTGATCATAAATAACTCCTAAGCTTTTTTTCTCTTTTCCTAATCTAAGCATTGTCTTAACAAAATTATTACCATAACTGCTATAAACCCAAGATGTCCTAATAATAATTGAATTTGGAACATTGAGCTTTTGTAAGGCCTTTTCTCCTGCTAATTTGGTAGATCCATAAACAGATTGGGGGCTAACATTATCTGTCTCAGTATAAGGCAAATAACTTTTACCATCAAAAACATAATCAGTAGACAGATGAATTAATTTGATCATTTTTTCTTTAGCACAACTTGCCAAAAGATGTACTGCATAGTGATTTATTTTATCAGCATTAGCGATATCTGTTTCAGCTTTATCAACAGCTGTATAAGCTGCACAATTGATAATAACATCAATACAATATGTTTCAAGATATTTTTTAATAGTTATCTCATCGGAAATATCAAAATTGGCTTTATCTGTGAAATAAAAATTATATGGATAGGTCTTTGAAATAGCTTTTAACTCACTTCCTACTTGTCCATTTGCTCCTGTTACTAAAATATTAAGCATAATAATCTACATCATAGGAAAAAAGATCTTTTACCGCTAAAAGCTTCGGTTGATTTAAGTCTTTGGCAGAAAGACTTAAATCCTCATGCGGCATTTGCCAATTAATATTAAAACTAGGCTCATCAAATGCAATTCCACGGTCATATTCTGGGGCATAATAATTGTCTACTTTATATGTGAATGTACATGTATCACTCAAAACAACAAAACCATGAAGGAACCCTCTTGGAATGAACATTTGACGTTTATTCTTTCCATTTAGCTCCACAGCCACATGTTTTCCAAAGGTGGGACTGCCTACCCTTATATCTACAGCAACATCTAGTACTCTACCATCAATCACGCGAACAAGTTTAGACTGGCTAAAGGGTGCTAATTGGTAGTGTAGTCCCCTTAAGACCCCGCGATGGCTTCTGGATTCATTGTCTTGACAAAAGTTTACTTTAAAACCTAAAAATTCTTCAAATTTGTCATGTCTATAAGTTTCTACAAAATAACCTCTCTCATCTCCATGTACTTTGGGGTCAATAATAATAACATCGGGTATGACTGCTCTTATAAAATTCATCTTAATGCTTTCCTTACATTGGCATGTATTATAAAGGTACTCAATATACTAGTTTTAACAGTAGTTTAGCGAGTTCTAAAGGTTTTATTTACTGATATAATCCTTTTCTTAAGCTATCTCTTCCAAACATGCCACGTTAAGTCCTTGTCTATATTCAATGGTCTGCCTAAACATACTTATATCAAATAAGCTTTTGTTAATTTCCGTATCTAACCATACATATCCCTTGTCCAATTAATTCAACCTTAAGATTTTTGTACGCAAGATAAGCTCGATTAACTGTCATGATTTTTAGTTCACATTTAGAGAATATTTTGTACGATTTTGACAACAGAATATTTACGCTTAGGCTTTTTTTGTTTTTCTTCTATTCTGCTGACATTGCCCTCTTCTTCAACGTTTTAAACCAATTTTTTTCAAAGCTCTATAAGTCCTTGACCATAAAGAGAATATTGTCACCAACAATCAAACAGGCACACCATCATCTCCTATAAAATCAGTTCATAATATATAATGTTTACATCAGACTATCAGGACTTAGCTGAACAACATAACTAAATTGTATTCCGAAATCTGCACTATCTCCTAAAAACTTTTTAGATCATGGTAAATCGTGTGGAGTATCAATGATCTAAAATCTTATAATATCATCTAACATAAATATCGAAAGTGGATAATAAATTATCAGTTTATCTGCAAATCTAGGCACTAATTACTTGGCCACGCTCTTTGTAATACGTTAAAACCTTGTTTCACTTTTTTACTCTTCTCACTCATCATACATAACCTTTTGGATTTTTTACTTGAAAATTCCACATATCTGTACACATAGCATCTAAATTACGCTTAGCTTCCCAAGAAAGCATCTCTTTTGCTAAAGTAGGGTCTGAATAAAATTCTGCAATGTCTCCTGCACGTCTTGGCACAATCATATAAGATACATTTTTACCACAAGCTTTACTAAAAGCATGAATAACATCTAGTACACTATAGCCTTTTCCTGAACCAAGATTAATCGCTGTACATTGAGGTTTATTTATTGTTTGTAGAGCTTTAACATGCCCAAGAGCAAGATCAACAACATGAATATAATCTCTTATTCCTGTACCATCTTTGGTGGGATAATTATCACCAAAAACGCTCACTTTTTCTCGTTTGCCAACAGCTACTTGGGCAATGTAAGGCATAAGATTATTGGGAGTTCCTTTGGGATCTTCGCCTATAAGCCCACTTTCATGTGCACCAACGGGATTGAAATAACGAAGAATCATTATTCTCCAAGTTTGGTCACTTACATATAAATTGCGCAACATTTCTTCGATAACAAGTTTGGTTTGGGCATAAGGGTTGGTTGTTCGTAAAGGATGTTCTTCTGTAAAAGGTAAAAATTCTGGATCACCATAAACGGTAGCAGAAGAACTAAAAACAAGCTTCCTAACATGTAATTTTTGCATAACTCTTACTAAACACAGTGTTCCATATACATTAACATCATAATATTCTAAAGGTTTTTCAACCGATTCACCTACTGCTTTAAGACCTGCAAAATGAATAACGGCATCACATCCAAAAAGTGCTTTCTCAATTGCATCTTCATCTCGAATATCACCGTTTATAAACAAAATAGATTTACCAGTTATTTTTTCTATGCGTTTTAATACTTCAGGGGTACTGTTAGAAAAATTATCGAAAACGACAAGATCATAACCTACGTTAAGGAGTTCTACACATGTATGGGAGCCTATATATCCTGCTCCACCTGTTACCAAAACTTTCATACAGTTCTCTTTCTTCCTCAAAATACTTACATGTTTGACAAATTTACAATAAATATTTCTTACATTAATATTGAATAAATTATAACTGACTATTACTTTATTGTTAGTTAATCTCCCTCTCCACTATTGAATGAGAAATTACTCAAATCTTTATAAATATATTACTAACAATCTATAAACTATCTTAATATTTTTCAATCAAAACGTTTTAATTTATAAAAATATTTAGTATTTTTCCAAGTATGCCTCATAATGTACTTCCCAAAAAGCACATTATGAAAAAAATTTCGATGGTACACAGAAGAGGCCTACTCCAAAACTGATCTGTCAACACAAAATGATACACGGGTACAAATATGTCTAAGTACTCATGTGGTTTTTGTAATAGTTTATTTTCAAAATAAACTATTACAAATGACCATTACTAAAGGGGTAACCTCTCTCTATTATAAAACACTTCAATATATGCAAATATAGTTTGATTTGCTTGACTCCTCGTTTTAATTTTTATGGTGTGTCAGTTCTGTTTTTAATGAATGACAAGAACTTTCTACAAGAGTATTATCATAACAATTTCCCTTAGCACTACTCATACTTTAAACGATACCATACTCTTTAAGCAGAGATTTATGAGTATCGGAAGCATATTGACTGCCACGATACCAGATTATGTTTTAATATTTTACAAACAAATTCACAATCTAATAAATTTTACTTAATGTTTAATCACACCAAGATCTACACATGAAATATGTTTAGGAGAGGCTTTAGCACTTTTTTTCAGCACGCCAAAGATTTCATTGAGTTCATTATCGTCAAAGTCATGTTGGTAACCAAAGCCATGGCAAATGACTGCTGCGCTTACTGTCATCAAAGGGAAAGGCTGTATAACGCCATCACGATTTTTAGCCATGATGTAGCCCGAACTGAGCCCTTGCTCGCAATAAAAACTCTTGATGTCTTCTGAGAATTTGGTGACAATCTCTAAAACAATGTCATACACCTTCTCAAATGTATCGTCCTCTTTGAGGCTCCATCCTAAGAAAAAATCATCCCCACCAACATGTCCAACCAAACACTCATCAAACCCTACAGAGCTTTTAAGAATGTCCGCAAAAAGGGTAATGGCACGATCACCCTTTCGAAACCCATAGTAGTCATTAAACGGCTTAAAATTGTCAAAATCAAAGTACGCCATCATCACTTTTTCTTTTGAGTCCATTGCATTGGCTACAAACTCGTTGATAATGCGGTTACCTGAAAGACCAGTGAGAGGATTTTGATCTTTGGCATCGACAATATTTTTCTCATTGATAATTTCTAAAAGCACTTTAGAACTAAGATAACCAACATATTTTTCATTTTCGGTAATCATAATGGCATCGTTGTCATCATCAAACGCGTAAATTTTTAAAATCTTTTCTATGGGATCGTTAATGTCCGCACGACCACAATGCGAAATGATATTTTTAAGACTCCCTTGTGTAATATTTGAGAGTAAGGCTTTGCCATAGTTAGAATAAATATACGCCTTAATATCGCCATCTTTGATAATACCAAGCGGTGTCATATCGCGCGCTAAAACAGGTACAAAATGCGTTTTTTTATCGCTTTTTAGCACATCATAGACTTCATTGATATGCGAATCAACAAAAACAGTATGGCTTCTTTGAAGGTATTTATCGATGTTGGAAATTTTACCACTTTTGCGTTTGTCATTTTGAGAAACCAATTTGAGGTGTTCATAACTGCTCATTATTTCAGTCACATCAAGGGTTGGTCTTTGAACAAAATAACCTTGCACCATATTGCAGCCCAGTTTCTTACACTCAATATACTCCTCTTCGCATTCCACACCTTCCGCAATCGTAAAAATCCCCATCGCTTGAGCGATCTGAACAATAGAGCTGACAAAAAGGCGTTTCTTTTTACTAAGGTGTATTTCACTGATGAAAAAGCGATCAATCTTGATGAAATTAGGATCTGCATTAAAAAGCATCTGAAGCCCTGAAAAACCGACACCAAAGTCATCGATTGCCATCTTATAGCCTTGTTGCTTGTAAAGATTAAGAACAAGCTTATCCACACCAGCATACATACCAACTTGATGCTTCTCGGAGAGTTCAAAACAGATATTGGAAGTATCCATTTCATACGTTGAAAGAAGCTCACAGGTATAGCCTGTCTTAAAATCAGGCATCATCGTAATACGATTATCAAGGTTGTAAAAGAGTTTAGTGTGTTTAGAAAAAGGTAGAAGTGAGAATTTATGAATCGCTTTTTCACGCAGTTTAACATCAATTTGATAGAGTGTTTTTTCGCTATATGCCGAATCAAAAATACAATCAATCGTAGTAAATCCAGCAGATTCATAGTTACGAATTAACGCTTCAACGGCATAAAGTTTTCCGGTGTAAATATTGACAATAGGTTGAAAGGCAAAGTCTGCCACTTCAATAAGTTTTTGCCACTTTTCGTTTAACATTGAGTATGATTCCTTCATTGGAAATGAAGGAATCATACTCTCACACGATTACTAAACCATTACAGTTAAAGAGTTTAGTCGCAGTTCTCCACGCAGATTTTATGTGGTATCACTTGACCGCCACAGCCTACAAAACAGTTGTCATAGCTTTGTTCACATCCACAATTGGTGGTACAAAAGCTTTGTTGATTGACTAAGATTTGCTCAAATGTCGGTCTTGCAGGAACCCACGGTTCACGAGGACGATCATGGCTTAAGCGCTTCATATAACGTTGTAACTCATCACGTTTTTGACAGGCATACGCATCTCTGTTTCGCTCACACTGACTTTGATAATGGCTAAGATCACGACTGTAATCGTAATAGTCTCTCTGCCAATTGCGCAATTCATGCTCATACTGCATCGCATCCATTCGGTAACGGCTATATGCTATTTCATATGCCCGTTGTTCTTCTACCTCAACAGCTTTAGCTTTAGCATACGCATCATCAAGGCAATATTGATAATTTTGTTGGCATAGATTTTGACACCCTTGCCTGATACTCGAACATTTATTAAGGCATGACTGCGACGCAGACGAAGCAGGAGGGATGTACTGATTTTTAATCATATATCGGGGTCCACATCCAACAAAGAACAGTGCGATAAATACCCAAAGAAAATGGTGCATAGAGCCTCTTTTATAAGTTTTCACGTATTATAGAATAAAATTACAAAGTTTATTTAAAATATTAAGGTTGTATACATCATCAAAACCTAAGACCTTACGTTCAGCGCTCTTTTCGTGTCACATACATGAGGTAGAGAATATTGCTCATAGCACCACTGCTCAAAATCATCGCCATTACTACGATTTGATAGCGGACGGCAATGAGAGGATCAACACCTGAGAGTATCTGTCCTGTCATCATGCCAGGTAATGAGACAAAGCCAACGGCTAAGAAAGAGTTGATTTGAGGAATCATAGAAGCCTTAAAAGCGATGGCTCTGGCTTTTTCACTGTCATGGTTTTCTCGCTCTTTCTCGTAACGCTCTGCACAAAGAGAGATCGCATTCATGGCATTCGCATAAATCATACCAGCAAGAGGAATCACAAAACGAGGCGCTAGTGGGTTTTCAAGATCCAAAACACCCCACAAGACAAGTGCAAGATTAAACGTTCCGCCAAGAGCAATGGCTCCTAAAATGACAAAATACGTCTGTATATCTTTATTGCGGATATTGCGTCTGGCAATCAATGAAGCAGTGGTTACCATCACGACAACAAGCAGAGCCAAAAGCCAGAGCGCATTTGTATTAAACAGCGACGTTAAGACATACCCTATAACAATGAGCTGTATGCTCATACGAAGGGTTGCAAGCGCTATTTCTGTTTTTTTACCCACCCAAATATAATAATAAAAAGCAACTAATATAAGAGGAGGAAGCATATAAAGGAGATTGAGAAGAGAAATGCTCTGCATAGTGTACCTTCAAAAAGAAAGAGGTATGCATAAAGCATACCTCTTAAACGCTGTAGTTATTTGCCTTGGTTTTTAAGTGCCGCAACAATCGCAGCAATGTGCTCATGTTTGGTCTCATCTTCTTCAATATCAAGGATTGCGTCAAGCGTAAATGTAGGAAGTTTTTTATCTAAATAGGTCGTGTTAAAGATACCATTTTTAAAATCTTCATCACGGACAATTTGACGGTGCAATGGAATATTGGTAGGAATACCAGAGATAAGAAATTCATCTAAAGCACGTCTGGCTTTTCGTACAACACCCTCCCAATCAAGTCCCACAATAATCAATTTACCAATCATTGAATCATAATTAGTAGGCACAACATAGTCTTTGAAGCCAATTGCATCAAGTCTTACACCAGGGCCACCAGGAGAAAGATACGTTGTAATGCGACCAGAAGATGGAATAAAGCCATTTTTAGGGTCTTCTGCATTGATTCTAAATTCAATCGCATAACCTCTAAATTTGATGTCTTCTTGCATCACAGACAGCGGTTCACCCTCTGCTATACGAATCATACTTTGAACAATATCCATACCGGTAATCGCTTCGGTAATGGTATGTTCTACTTGAACTCTGGTATTCATCTCGATAAAGAAGAAATTGTCATCTTCATCAACAAGGTATTCAACCGTTCCAACGCTCTCATAGCCTAATTTAAACATCGCTTTTTTAGAAGCTCTGAGTAGCTCATTGCGCACTTTTGGGTTGAGTCTAGGGCTTGGTGCGATTTCAACCACTTTTTGGTGACGTCTTTGAATCGAACAGTCACGCTCACTTAAGTGAATGACGTTACCGTATTTGTCTGCCATGACTTGAACTTCAATATGACGAGGATTTTGAACATATTTTTCAATAAACGCATCCCCACGTCCGAAAAATCGTTCAGCTTCTTTTGTTGCCGCTTCAAACATCGCAACAAACTCTTCCTCTTTTTTGACAATTCGCATACCTTTTCCACCACCACCAAACGCTGCTTTGATGATAACAGGAAAGCCAATCTCACGTGCCACCTTAATCGCTGCATCCATTTCCAAAATTGGCTGATCGGTACCACCAAGAACAGGTACACCTACAGCTTTCATTGCTATTTTTGATGCCATTTTGTCACCAAAAAGCGCAATGTGATCAGGTTTTGGACCAATAAAAATGATGTCATGGTCAATACAATACTGAGCAAAATCAGCATTCTCTGACAAGAAGCCATATCCTGGATGAATCGCGTCTGCACCAACCTCTTTGGCAAGTGCTACGATATTTTTATAATCCAAATAGACTTGAATAGGATCACCTTTAAGCAGATAGCTCTCATCTGCTTTACGGACCCAAACACCATTCGCATCAATGGTTGAAAAAACACAAACACTCTTAATCTCCAACTCTTTACATGCTCTAATGATCCTAAGCGCGATTTCACCGCGATTGGCGATCAATACCTTTGTGATTTTTCGTGCGTACACTTGACAACTCCCACTACAAAATTGAGCATAAATTATAGCACTAAAATATTAAATTAACCTCGGCATTCTATACATAATTTTGACATAACTCTTAAAGCCAATCTGAACGCTTCACACTCTCGTCAATATCTCGTCCTATACGTTGGTGCAATGCCCAATAATGTGCTACGAATGCTTTAATATTTGCCTCTTTTGGCATATAAACCCCTGCTTCTTTTGTGGCATAACGCTCTAGGAAAAGTTGTGCGTCTTCTTTTGCAAGGTAATGCTGTAAAAGCTCAGTATAAGTTTTGAGATACCACGTTTTAAGCCTTTCATACGCCTCAGAAGAGAGATCAATCTGTAATGTCGCATCAAACGCCAATACACCACTTTCAAAAAGACCGGTAAGGTGGATCAATCCTTCGCAATAATAGGGCTCAACTTCACCTGTTTTCATCCAACCGATCAATCCAACAGAGCGTTTAATGACATCACGTAAAAGGGGTAGTTTTAGGCTCTCGTCTTCATCCATAAAGAAGGCAACAAGCCCACCCGTTGTCGCTTTAAACTCTTCTATATTTTTAAAAACACCGCTTTGGTTCATTCGCATTTCGGTATCATGGTCCATCCACAAGATATGCCCAAATTCATGCCCAATGGTACTCACTTCATATACCTGATGCCATAGTGCAGCTTGGTGAAATACAATTTCTCTCTCAGCATTCATAAACGCTTCACCAAAAACCTCTTGATTTATTTTGAGAAAAGGTTTGGCGCGCAGAGAATCTAAAATATTGTCCGCAAAAGCAAAGATTTTTTTGCCAAGTTCACGACTGACCGTTTCATCATTGGGAACCACTTGCGCCGAAAAAAGCCCGTTAAATTCAGCCGCATAAAAAAGAGCAGGCCTTCCAATATAAAGCTGAACACGTTTAAGGTTTGATAGAACATTTTCTTTGATATGTAAAATACCATCACCATTTTGTTCAAAAAGGCGAATAAACATTTTAAGAATACGCTCAAATGTGCCATACGCCCCTTTATTTTCAGGATTTGAAACCCTCACATCCCACTCTAGCGCAACTGCTTTTTTGTAGTGATCTTCGTAGTATTCCAAAGGATGCCCAATCTGAATAGGTGCCGTAATTTTCATCCATTTACGGTCTACTTCTGCCCATTTTGCTATCAAGTCAGCTCTATCTTCTTCCCCAAATGCCTCGTCGAGGGCTTTAAGGTAGTCAATGTAAAATGCTTTTTGACCCCAATCAGGATCTTCCATTTCAGACAAATCGTCGCATAAACTCTGCAAGGTATTGCGTACAGAATCCACTTCAACCCCAAAAGCACTCGCATACGCTTTTGCTTTGTACCCGCCCTCAACTTTTTCCAAAACAGAATACGATCTATCACCATCTTGTCCGGATGGATCTGGATCAAGTAACCCTTTTGTCTGCAACATATGCGCAATAGCTTGAGAATCTTTAGCATATTCCAATTCGAGCAGTGGATTGATCGTATTGATGATGTGTTCCGTCCACGCAGATTGCCACGTACTCATTGCAACACCTACTTCATGAACGCCACGCAAAAGACGTCGGTAAAAAGGTGAGAACAGCCACTCTTTTTGCACTTGCATGATAAGATCGCTATGTGCTTTGATATAAAACTCTTTGACCCAAAGGTAAGCCTTCTCTTTGGCCTGAGAGATAAAAACCTCATCTTTACCCTCTTTTTCGAGCGCTTGAACCATCTGTTCATCACGAAGGTTTATCAAACGGGTAAGTGCCGCAACTCTGTTTTCGCGAATAAGGCTTAGTTCTATACTGGCTAAAAACGTATCTATAAACATTTCAATGCGCTCATCATAGTTTTCAGATTCCACAATGCTAAAGTAACTTCCCAAGGCTCTTTGACGTTCTCCCAAAAGATCGTAAAAGCGCTGTAAATCATTTTCAAATTTTTCACTCATCGTCATTCTCTCATTTTTCATAGTTTTTTAAGTATAATTTTAACTTCCTTTATATCACGAAGAGATTAACTATTCCCTTAATCATGAGCTTTCTTGCATGATTTTTTCGCAATCGCTCGTCTGTGCCATAACGGGATTTACAATGATGCATACTTTTTAGAAGGAACTACGATGTCTGGACGCTATGAAGCCATTAATACCTATCTCAACCGAGGGATCATTGAAGCCAATATTGCTTATGCAAAGATGCATCAAACCTCTTTTTCGATTGTCAAATTTGGATTTGATGTTGATTTGGAAGACGGCTTTTTCTTTAAAGATTTGATTACATTTATCCATACTGAGCTTGGTTTTCATACCTTATTGCAACAAGGTACTGACACATTCTTAATAGTACTACGCGATATTAAAATTCATCACGCTAAAAAAGTGCTCAAAAAGTTAGAACATAACATCAAACAAAATTTCAAAATAGACCTCAAACACATTGGTATGACACTCTTTGATGCTACAGATTCTTATAAAAGCTTACTCGATCGTTTGGATAAGTATTATGTTATGTCACGGCTCTCTACACGTAAAAAGATTTTTTACGGCACTCTCGATTTTGATTTTTACGAAACCCAAAATAAAAACGATGTCTTAGCCTCCATTTTGCGCAAAGACAATACAGTGACTCTGTTCAATCTCTACAATGGTATTCCCATCAAAGAGCAAGCGACGATTGCTAAATTTGATGAGGGCATTGCTCAAATCAAAATCACGACACCTAAGATTTTTTACTACACAAAAGAAAATTTTACGTTTATACAGCATGACAAAATTCCAAGCATTATCAAAGCTAAAATCATCAAAGTTGACCCCGAAAAAGCACTGGTTGTATTGTCGCATTTGGAGTTTTTAGACGCTTCCCCAATGGACCGTATCTATACCAGAGTGCAGCCTTCAAGAGCTATTAATGCTGTACTGCTTCTCAATAAAATCAGGCTTTTGGATGGAACAATAGACACGATTTCAGAAAGTTCGGTTGTTTTACATGTCAAACTTGAGGATGTTGAAAAGATCATTCACAAAGACCTTACGCAAAAAGAGTTTGACATCACCTTTCAACTCCCTACTGAAAAAGGATTTTTAACACCAATTTCGGCAAAGGCAACTATTTTTAGCCTCATCAATGAAACTCTTGTACTCAATATTCAACCCAATACTTTGATGAAATCTAAAATAAAACAGTTTGTCATCATGCGCCAAAATGCTCTTTTAGTGGATCTTAGGCAACAGCTCAAACATCTGGGATAAAGCACTTTACGCTACATTCAATGCATTAATAAACATTTGATGCGTAAAATTAATGAAGAAAAAGCTATGATTATAAGACTATCTATCCAAAGGTGAGCTACGGCTCAATGTAACGTGGCTTCAACCGATTCCATCATAATCTGCTCTTAAGATAGACCAACCGCTGTGACACCATGTCCATTTTTGACACTCAAAAGGAAACCCAAAATTTATGTTATTTTCACAATTAAATCTTAGTGCGCCCATTTTAAAAGCAATTGAGGATGAAGGCTACACAAACCCAACACCCGTGCAAGAAAAAGCTATTCCCCCTATTTTGGAGGGTCGCGATATGCTTGCAGGTGCGCAAACAGGAACCGGAAAAACGGCTGGTTTTACGCTTCCCATCTTAGAACTACTCTCTAAAAAACCTCACAGTAAAGGCAAACCGCTTCTTCGTGTGCTTATCCTTACCCCAACACGTGAACTTGCGGCGCAAGTCGGAGAGAGCGTTAAAACCTATGGTAAATACCTGCCTTTTAAAAGTGCGGTCATTTTTGGAGGGGTTGGCATTCAGCCTCAAATTCAAACCTTACGCGCTGGCATCGACATTCTTGTGGCAACTCCTGGCCGTTTACTTGACCATGTTTCTCAAGGTACGATTGATCTTAAACATATCGACACCTTTGTTCTCGATGAAGCAGACCGTATGCTCGATATGGGATTTATCAAAGATATTCGCCGTGTCATTTCCATACTCCCCGCAAAACGTCAAAACTTGCTCTTTTCAGCGACCTACTCCGATGACATCAAAAAACTCTGTGAGTCGATCTTGAAGAATCCTGCGATTGTTGAAGTGGCACGCCGCAATACCTCCAGTGAACTTGTCAAACAACGTGTCATTTTGGTCGATTGTAAACGTAAAACAGCCCTTTTGGGCAAACTGATCAATGAGAACAAATGGGAGCAAGTACTGGTCTTTACCAGAACCAAACACCACGCCAATAAAGTCTCTGAATACCTTGTAAAAATCGGTATCAGCTCCGCTGCAATTCATGGCAACAAAAGCCAGAGTGCGCGTACCAAAGCTCTCTCCGATTTTAAAAATGGCTCGATTAAAGTTCTTGCGGCTACAGACATCGCAGCACGTGGTCTGGACATCGACCAATTACCTCATGTCGTCAACCTTGAACTGCCAAACATTGCCGAAGACTATGTACACCGCATTGGACGAACAGGACGTGCTGGAAATGCAGGTGAAGCCATCTCTTTAGTCTGTGTGGATGAGCATGAGTATCTACGAGGCATTGAAAAACTGATCAACAAAAAATTTGAGCGTGAAATCATCGAAGGTTTTGAGCCAGACCCTAACATCAAAGCAGAACCGATTCAGCAAGGTCGTGGACCAAGACCACAGGGGCAACCTAAACGCAGAGACAACGCACCTCGTGAATACGTGGAAAAAAGAAGAGAAAGACAGCGATGATGATCTACGTCGATGCCGATGCCTTCCCTAATACGCTCAAAGAAATTCTTCTTCGAGCGGTCTTTAAACGCGGCATCACCACCCATTTTATCGCCAATAAAAAGATACCGCTTCAAGACTCTCCTTTGCTTACGATGATTATCGTCTCACAAGGAGCGGATGAAGCAGATCACTACATCGTCGAACACGCGCAGAGTTCAGACTTGGTTATTACCGCGGATATCCCTTTAGCCGACAGACTGGTCAGCAAAGGTGTGCTTGCGCTTGATCCTAGAGGGAAGATTTACGATGAGAGCAACATTAAAAGTCTACTCGCTATGCGCAATCTTATGCAAGAGCTTCGTGACGCGGGAGAAATCACTGGAGGACCAAGTGCCATTGGTGAAAAACAAAAAAGAGCCTTTGCAGATGCACTCAATGCACTTTTACAAAAAATTCCTACCAAACGTGACTAAGATTTAAGAGACTGCCAATACAGGCTTTTCTGGCTTGGATAAGACATAAAACCATGAATGTTTGAGCGATTCTAAATGCATTTTGATGTATGGATTATCGCTTGGTTTGATATATCGAAACAACGGTATGTCCAACAAATTGCCGACATGTTCAAAATCTTCCAGCGTGTTAACACTTTCAAAAAAAGCATGGGTCTCTTCTAACTTCTCGACAAAATTTTCCAATCTTTTCGTTGCAAACGCACTGTTTAATTTTCCATCACAGCAGACCGAATATCCAGAATCCTGATTGATGGAAGGACAAGCAGTATCGACAAGAACATGCTCAAAATAGGGACTAACAGGGTAAAGTTTACACGCAGGTGGTCGTTGTAAGTAGATGCTACATTGCTGATTGATATAATATTTACAATAATTTTTGCCATCATTCAGAAGTACATATGCAACCAATTTTTGCTCTTTGAAACTAAATAAAATAGGGAAATTCTTATACACTTCTTCAAAATCTTCTAAAATCAAAGGCGATGCGGCAAAGCCTTTGTGTCCATTACAACAATCACCTTCACAGGTTGAACAGCCGTGAAAATGAAAATTATGACGCTTAATATTGACAAAACTTCCTACATTTTCCATACATTCGCTTTATTTTAAAGATGTGCAGTGTAAAAATCGAACTTTTTTCAGAACATTTTACTCTCTGCAAAGCCAAATAAAGCATTTTCAATTCCATGTTATTTGAAAGAGTTTTACATGTAAAGCTTTTTGGCTTTACATGTAATCTTGAAATTATCCAAAACGTCCGGTAATGTAATCTTCAGTTTTCTTCTCTTTTGGGTTAACGAAGAGTGTTTTAGCATCGCTATACTCGATCAAATTTCCTAAATGGAAAAATGCGGTGTAGTCTGCGATACGCGCTGCTTGTTGCATATTGTGAGTGACGATAACGATGGTGTAGTTTTTCTTCAAATCGAGCATCAAGTTCTCAATCTTCTCGGTTGAAATCGGATCCAGTGCGCTGGTTGGCTCATCCATCAAAATAACATCAGGTTCAACCGCAATAGCACGTGCGATACACAAACGTTGTTGTTGCCCACCAGAAAGAGCCGTACCTGGGTCTTTGAGTTTATCTTTAACTTCTTCCCAAAGGTTAGCGCCCCTTAAAGCTCGCTCAACCAACTCATCGCACTCTTTACCTTTTTTGACAATGTCGTGCATCAAAGGAGCATAGGCTACGTTTTCATAGATACTTTTTGGAAAAGGGTTTGGCTGTTGAAACACCATACCCACGCGCTTACGAACCGCTACAACATCAATGTCTTTGTCGTAAATATCGTGCCCATCAATACCAATAAATCCTTCTACTCTACAGTTTTGAACCAAGTCGTTCATGCGGTTGATACAACGCAAAAATGTCGATTTTCCGCATCCGCTCGGTCCTATGAGTGCCGTAATTTTTTTGGTATAAATATCCATATTGATGGAATTCAGCGCTTGTTTTTCACCATAAAAAAGGTTGAGATTTTTAACTTCAATTTTGACCGTTTCTTTAGCGATATTGCTCTCTTCGCGATCCATCATTGTTGTGTGAATAAAACCATTTTCCATATCTGTTACCACTTTCTTTCAAATTTTTTTCGTAAATAAATTGCTACCGCATTTAGAGAAAGCAAAAGCGCAAGCAGGACAATAATCGCTGCGGCTGTTCGCTCTAAATAGGCTTTTTCAGGCATTCCAGCCCACGTAAAGATTTGTGCCGGAAGCACGGTTGCCGAGTCTGTAAAGCTGGTCGCGGCATCTGGTACAAACGCGATCATTCCTACAATAATCAAAGGTGCCGTCTCACCAATCGCACGGGCTATGGAGATGATAGAACCTGTCAAAATTCCAGGCATCGCAACCGGTAAAACATGATCGCGTACGATTTGCCACTTGGTAAGCCCCAGTCCAAATCCCGCTTGACGAATACTCGCAGGAACAGATTTGAGTGCCGCTTTGGAGCTTACGATTATAACAGGTAAACTCATCAATGCCAATGTTATACCACCCACCAAAGGTGAGCTTCGTGGTACACCAAAGAAGTTAATAAAAATTGCCAATCCTAACAGACCAAAAAGAATGGAAGGAATAGCCGCTAGGTTGTTGATGTTCACCTCAATAATATGGGTAAATTTATTTTCAGGCGCAAACTCTTCAAGGTAAATAGCGGTCATAACGCCAATAGGAAACGCAATGGAGATGGTCACAATCATCGTCATAAGACTACCGACAATCGCTGAGTAAATACCTGAATTTTCAGGTATTTTAGAGTCACCTTCAGTTAAAAAGCGACCATTGAACTGTAGTTCAATCTTACCCTCTTTTTTAAGTTCATCTACAAAGTTTCTATCACGTTCTGACGTACGAGACTCTTTGCCTTTTAAGTATTGATCGACTTCAGAATTGGCAAGTGCCCAAAACTCTTGTTTGGTATTCATCCATGCTGGATTCGCTTTGATAAGAAGTGGAAGGTCTCTTAACCATGCACGGCTGACGATTTTAAGCTGTTTGCCATTGACTGCACCGTAAGGATTTTCTATCATATCTTCGGTAATTTGAACTTCAATTTTGACTTTTGTTTGCATAAAAGCAGGATACCCCGCACGTACAATGTCCACCAAAAAGAAAAGAAGAAATGAGATAGAAAAGATAATGGCAAAAATAGTAAGGTACTTAAAAATAGCCGCTTTCTGGTTTCGTCTCTTGATTTGAGGAATGTAAAAATAGTTATCGGTTGTCTCTTTCACGGCTGTCCTTTAGAGTGTTGAAACTTTGTATTTTCTGTGGAAACTTCGGATGGTATTGACCGAAATAATATTAATCACTAAGGTTACGACAAAAAGTACAAAACCAAGTGCAAATGCTGAAAGCGTAAGCGGGTTGTTAAACTCTTGATCACCTGTGAGTGATTCGACGATTTTAACGGTAACCGTTGTCATATCTTCCAGTGGATTCCATGTTAAGTTTGGTCTAAGACCTGCTGCCATGACCACGATCATCGTCTCACCAAGGGCGCGAGAAACCGCTAGTAAAATCGAAGCAATAATACCTGGCATCGCTGAGGGTAAAACAACAAAGCGGATGGTTTCTGCTTTATTCATACCCAAGGCATACGCACCATTACGCATATTCTGTGGTACGGAGCTAATCACGTCATCGGAAAGTGATGAAATAAAAGGAATAATCATAACACCCATGATAATACCGCATGAAAGCGCGTTTTGGTACTGTGCTTCAATGCCAAAGAGTGCAAAAAACTTTACGATAGCAGGCGCAATGGTAAGTGCGGCAAAAAAGCCATAAACAACGGTGGGAATGCCCGCTAAGATCTCTAAAAAAGGCTTAACTTGAGATCTTAATTTTGGCGTTGCGTACTCTGACATAAAGATTGCAGACATAAGCCCCACAGGAACGGCTAAGATCATCGCCATCATCGTGATGTAAAATGTTCCTGCAAAAATGGGCACAGCGCCAAATTTTGCTTGAGCAGATCCAGCATCAGAACGTCCAGCACCTTCTAAGAATGCAGTATCGGGAGACCATTCTGTTCCAAATAAAAAGTAACTCACACTTTGTGTTTGAAAGAAATGTAGCGCTTCAAAAATGATGGAGAGTAAAATACCAAAGGTTGTCATCACTGAAACCAAAGAGGCAAACAGCAACATTCCCTTGATGAAATTTTCAACCGAATCACGCGCTCTTGTTTTTGGCTCAACCTGTCTGAAAAAAAGCCATAACGATACAGCGCCTACACTTAACGCTCCTCCTACCAGTAAAAAAGGAGGAATAGCATTGATGCCAAAAAGATATAAAAATACTCCCACAAACCCAATCGTAATGATAGGAAGCCCTGTGTAGAGTGCGACAAACCAACCGTATTGGTCGGGTTGAGAATGCATTTTAATACCTTTAGAGCGAATAGCAACAGCACGTGTTTTACCGATGATATAACCTATAAACATCAAAGGGAAAAGTCCACCAAAAAAGATAAGATAGAGAGTTTGAGTGCTCACCAGAGTCCTTTAAAAAAAATAGAAAAATGACCAATGCATATTCCCTGCACCAAAGGTACATGGGCTCACTGCCGAAGTGAACCCAGTGTTAATGTAGCTTTTAGAGCTTTGCTTTAAAAGCGTGTTGAGAGTTCTTACAAGAACCCTCTGTATTGCATTAAGGAAGAATGGTGTTTTTCTTAACCATATCTTCGGTTAGTTTTGTTTTTGCTAAAACTGCCGCTTGAACTTTTTTAAGATCTTCATCTGTCATTGGAACTAAACCAATGGTTTTAAGAACACCTTTTGAACCGATCATTTTTGCATCAACATACAATTTCATAAACTCGTCCATACCTTTAACTTGAGCACGGTGAGAGTTTTTTGCGTACATGTAAAGACTTCTTGCAATTGGATATTTTGCAGAAGAGATCGTGTCAAATGTTGGCTCGATTCCGTCAATTAAAGCACCGTTGATTTTGTCTTGATTCTCTTCTAAAAAGCTATAACCAAAAATACCAAACGCCGCAGTATCTTTAGTCAGTTTTTGAACGATCAAGTTGTCATTCTCACCAGCGGGAACATACACACCGTCTTGACGAATGGCTTTATACTTACCTTTTTTGTCACCATACGCATCAAATTTGGTTGAGCTGTGCTCCATAACCATCTCTTCAAATGAATCTCTTGTACCTGATGTGGTTGGAGGACCATAAACCGTAATTTTTCTATTTGGAAGCGCTGCATCGATCTCATTCCATGTTTTGTATGGGTTTTTAATCAATGTTTTTCCGTCTTTACTTGGAACTTCTTCAGCCAACGCTAAAAACATCTGTTCGCGTGTAAAGTTAACTTTTCCATTGGTTTTTGATTGTGCAAATGCGATACCATCAAAACCGACCATCATACCGGTAATATCAGTAACACCGTTATCCGCACATGTTTTAAACTCAACCGCTTTCATAGGACGTGAAGCATTTGTAAAATCAGGAGTATCAAGACCATCGCCTGCGCAAAAGAGTTTCATACCGCCACCTGTTCCTGTTGATTCAACGACAGGTGTTTTGTTACCTGTCACTGATTTAAACTCTTCAGCAACATAACTTGTAAAAGGATACACTGTGGATGATCCAACAATTTTGATCTGATCTCTCGCAACCGCAGTCGCACTTAAAGCAGCAACACTTAAAAGCGCTATTGCGCATGTTTTGATAGTCATTTGTTTACTCCATTTCTAAAATTTGGTAGTGTCATTTTAGAAGAATTTGATTACAACTTGGTTACGATGAGAGCTTCCATTGAGGAAGTAAAAATCTTACTATTACTAACTAAATGCTATAATTTCTCTTGTTTTAATATTACTAAAGTTAGAAGGATTTCTAAATGTTACAAACCATACGCGCTAAACTGTTTTTTCTACTTATCATCGTTCTTGCAGGTATTTTATGCCTAGGATATATCTTGGTATCCAATACGAATAATGCTCGTTTGATCGCTGACAAGATACAAACAACGGGTGAAATCGCAAAACACGCTTCCGAACTTTTGGTACATGCCAGAGGATTTCAAATCTCAAATAAACAACAATCTATCGATAGTTATAACAAATCCCAAAAAGAACTTATGGAGCATGTGAAAGAGCTAAAACCTTTAATTCAAAACAAAGAGAATTTGACACTGTTAAATGAATTAGAAGCGGCTGCGATCGAGCTTGAAAAAACAGCAGGACCGCGTTTTGACCTTATGAAAAAATACACAACAGCACTGACAACTCCCGAATTTCTTGCGACTGCAGATGGTAAAGCCTTTGATGAACTCACCAAAAGACGTGCGGTTGCTTATAAAACATTGGATGAAACATCTGGACACCTTTCAAAAGCTATTAATGAATACGAAGGTAAGGTATTAGAAAATGCAGAAATATTGGGTATTGTCATGGCAATACTTGTTGCGGGTGGCGCATTTGCTCTCTTTATTTTTGTTGCGAATCAAATCAGAACATCTATCAACACGGCAGCAAAAGAGTGTGACTATATTGGCATCAATAAAGATCTTCACCATAAAATTACAACATTTGGTAATGATGAAATTGCGCAGATGATGCAAACAGTAAATGCACTTCTTGCACAATTACGTAGTGCTATTGATGATGCTAAACGTACCGCTTTGGAAAATGCAGCGGTTGCGGAAGAGCTATCATCAACCTCGCTTCAAATCGGCAAGCGTACTGAAGATGCCGCCAAAGAAGTTGATGAAACTGTTCAAGCGACTCACATGGTTGCTACTATTTTGAAAACCAGCGAAGAGAGTTCCAACCATTCAGGAACGGTCATTCAAAATGTTGCAAATGAACTTGGCGATGCTTCCAAAGAAGTGCTTGCCGTCTCTTCTGATCTTCAAATGATTGTCGTTGGACAAACCGATCTTTCAAGTCGCCTTGAACACCTTGACCAAGAAGTGGCACAAGTACAACAAGTGCTTGGTGTTATCTCAGATATTGCAGAACAAACCAACCTTTTAGCCTTAAATGCGGCTATTGAAGCGGCACGCGCTGGTGAACATGGACGTGGGTTTGCTGTCGTTGCCGATGAAGTACGAAAACTCGCTGAACGCACTCAAAAAAGTCTTGTGGAAAGCAATGCTACCGTTGCGGTGATCGTTCAGTCTGTCAGTACAGCAACTGAGATTATGAAAAAAAGTGCAAGTGAGATTCAAGGACTAGGGCATCGTGCTGAAAACACCCAATCTTTAATGCTCAAAACGGTTGATAATATGAATGAAGCCAAAGACTTGGCGTTGGGCACCGCTAAAGATGCCCAAGCAGGCAGTGCTAAAGTAAATGAAGTACTCAGTCGTATCAATAACATTCATCAGCTCTCCACAACCAATGCTAGAAGTGTCGAAGAAATTGCCTCTGCGGCGGAACACCTCGCTAAACTTTCTGACAATCTAAGCCATGCACTGAATGCATTTAAAACAGCCTAACAATAGCTTCGTTAAAAATGACGCCTAGCCTACTATTGGCTAGGTTCTCCATCTCTTTTAGAAAAATTTGATTACGATTTACTTCTGTCATTCATATATTATCTCACATGAAATAGCAAAAATTGTTGATATAATAGGAAGCTATTGATATTTTACTTTTTAAGGACTCTGTATGTTATCCACCATTCGCGCCAAACTGATTTTTCTGTTGGTTGTTGTACTTTTAGGCACTGCCAGCCTTAGTTATCTCCTCATCTCCAATTCCATAAAAACAAAAGTGACTGTAAACGAAGTGCAAGCAGCAGATGATATTGCAAAACGTACCAATGAGCTTTTAGTACATGCAAGAGGACACCAAATTAGTTTTAATCCTAAAATGATGGAGAGTTACTATAAATCGCTGGATGCCCTTCTTCAGGATGTCAAAGAGCTAGAACCCGTTTTGTTAAATAAAGAAAATATTGCTCTTTTAACTCAAATTAAAAAAACTGCTCTTGAAACAAAACAAGCAAGTGACGAGCGTTTTCCAATCGTAAACAAATATAAAGAAACTATCAATAGTCCAGAATTTTTAACTACAGATGATGGCAAAAAATATACACTGGTCACAAACCAAGGACGCGAAAGTTTTGTAAAGCTTTTAGAAGCATCTGAGAAACTTTCTGATTCGATCGAAGCTTATGAAAACGACTTAGTAGATAGATCTATTCTTTTGGGTATCATCATGTCTGTAGGAATTTTTATTGCCGCCATTTTAGTTTTTTGGTTTGTTGCCAGTCAAATTAAACGCTCGATTGAATCAGCAACTAAAGAGTGCGAATACATTGGCAATACGAAAGATTTAAGTCATGGTGTTTCTATCCAAGGAAACGATGAAATCTCTCATATTATGCAAACGGTCAATAACCTCCTTAAACAACTCTGTCTTACCATTGATGATGCCAAGCGTACCGCTTTGGAAAACGCAGCTGTTGCAGAAGAACTCTCATCAACCTCACTTCAAATCGGCAAGCGTACGGAAGATGCGGCCAAAGAAGTGAATGAAACCGTACAGGCAACCAATGCCGTTGCCTCTATCTTAAAAACAAGCGAAGAGAGTTCAAACCATTCAGGAACGGTCATTCAAAATGTTGCTACAGAGCTCAATGATTCTTCCAAAGAAGTGCTTGCTGTCTCTTCTGATCTTCAAACGATTGTCGTTGGTCAAACCGATCTTTCAAGTCGCCTTGAACACCTTGACCAAGAAGTGGCACAAGTACAACAAGTCCTTGCGGTTATCTCAGACATTGCAGAACAAACCAACCTTTTAGCCCTAAATGCGGCTATTGAAGCGGCACGTGCAGGTGAGCATGGTCGTGGATTTGCTGTTGTTGCAGACGAAGTACGAAAACTAGCAGAGCGTACACAAAAAAGCCTTGTGGAAAGCAATGCTACCGTTGCCGTCATCGTCCAATCCGTCAGTACAGCAACCGATATTATGAAACGAAGTGCGGGTGAGATTCAAGCCCTTGGTGTTCGTGCTGAAAACACACAAACGCTTATGCTCAAAACGGTTGATAATATGACTGAAGCCAAAAAGCTTGCCATTGATACGGCAAAAGATGCACAAGCAGGCAGTGCCAAAGCAGATGAAGTACTCAATCGTATCAATAACATTCATCAACTCTCCACAACCAATGCAAGAAGTGTCGAAGAGATAGCCTCTGCGGCGGAGCACCTCTCTAAACTTTCTGACAATCTAAGCCATGCGCTTAATGCATTTAAAACAGCCTAAGGAGGGGTAATGTCAGAAATCATGCCTAGCCTCTTTTTGGGGCATGGCTCTCCCATGAATTTAATTTTGGAAAACAGTTTTACGGAAGCACTGGAAGCACTCTCACACGAGCTTCCTAGCCCCAAAGCCATCCTTGTTATTTCAGCACACTGGTACACCAACCAAACAGCTGTGAGCATGAGCTCAGGCATTGCGTACGAAACGCTGTACGATTTTTATGGTTTTCCTCCTGCTTTATATGAGTTAAGCTACGCATCACCTAGTAACAACACACTTTCAAAGCGTATTGCAGCCCTTTTAGATGCACCTCTGGTAGAGCGTGGACTTGACCATGGCGCATGGATGCCTTTGTACTATCTTTTCCCCAAAGCCAGTATTCCTGTTATCCAACTGAGTATCAACAAAAATTTACCCTTGATTGCACATGTCAAAATCGGTGAACAACTGCAAGTGCTCAGAGAAGAAGGTATTATGATCATCGGAAGTGGCAATCTCACGCATAATTTAGGTATGGTCGATTTTTACAATATCAATGCCCCTGCCGTAGCGTGGGCTAAAAATGTCGATACTTTCATCGATAAAGCCTTTACGTCTAACGATATAGAAAGCCTTATACGCATTGAAGAGCGATGCCCTGATTTTAAAATGGCACATCCAATCATTGACCATTATTTGCCGCTACTCTATATTGCAGGAACACGGCATGAAAAAGATGCCCTCACCAGCATCACACCTCTTTTTCAAAATGCCAGTCTTTCTATGAGAGGATTTATGCTTCAAAGCTAAAGGAATGTAAAAAAACCTTCAATCCAGCACACGTTCATTGAAGGTTTTTTTCCTGATATTACGCATTTTACTATGCCTATCTCACGCTAAATCTCACACACAACAACTACAATTTATGCTAATATATAAATTAAATATGAATTGTAAGGAATATTTTATGTTTAAGACAATCCGCTCAAAACTTGTGATGTTATTTCTCATCATTTTAACAGGAACTATCTGTTTAAGTTACCTTCTCATTTCAAATACTGCTAGTGCAGAAGTTGCCGTCAAAAAAGTTCAGGTCATTGAAAAAATCACACGTGACACGGCTGAGCTTTTGATGCAATCACGTGGCTATCAAATTACATTTGTGCCTGTATTTATGGAAAAGTCCATTGAGGCGGAGAGAACCCTTGCACGACACCTTAATGAATTGCAACCTTTACTCACCAGTGAACGAGACATCGCTCTTTTTAAAGAGATTAAAACAGGCGTTGATGCCTTTGCCGAATCGACCCTCCCTCGTTTTGAACTTCTCACAAAATACAAAAAAGCAACCGATACACCAGAGTTTTTAGCGACAGAGGATGGTAAAAAGTTTACTGTGCTGACCAATAAAGGAAGAGATGGGTTTATTATCATCTCTAAAAAAGCCGATGAACTTTCTAAAGCCATTGAAGAAGAAGAAAAAGCATCTTTAGCAAATGCTCGAATATTGGGTATTTCGCTTGCTTTGAGTGTACTCATTATCACCAATTTCTTCTTCTGGTTCGTAGCTTCACACATTAAAAAATCGTTAGAAATCGCGACCAAAGAGTGCCAATACATTGGTCAGAGCAAAGACTTAATGCATACCATAGAGACGCATGGTGAAGATGAGATTGCAACCATGATGCAAACGGTCAATGCTTTGCTCACCCAAATAAGCCAAACCATAGACGATGCTAAACGTACCGCTACGGAAAATGCAGCAGTTGCGGAGGAACTTTCATCGACATCCATGCAAATAGGAAAACGCACCGAAGAGACTGATCAAGAGGTTGATCATGCGGTCGAGACCACTAAAAGAGTTGCTACGATTTTACACGCCAGCGAAGAAAATGCGGGACATGCAGGCAGCGTGATGCAAAATGTGGCAAATGAGCTTAACAACGCTTCCTCCGAAGTCCTTGCTGTCTCCTCTAACCTTCAAACGGTCGTTGTCAATCAAACCGATCTCTCGGCTCGTTTAGAACAACTCAATCAAGAAGTCAATCAAGTACAACAAGTGCTTTCTGTCATTGCAGACATCGCTGAACAAACCAATCTTTTAGCCCTCAATGCCGCCATTGAAGCAGCCAGAGCGGGAGAGCATGGACGTGGTTTTGCTGTCGTTGCCGATGAAGTACGAAAGCTTGCTGAACGTACCCAAAAAAGCCTCGTGGAGAGTAACTCAACCGTAGCCGTCATCACCCAATCGGTGGCTACCTCTTCAGAACTTATGAAGAAAAATGCCAAAGAGATTCAATCGCTTGGAAACAGAGCAGAAAACACACAACAACTCATGCTTCAAACCGTCAACAATATGAATGAAACAGCTGCTATTGCAGAGGGTGCAGCCAAAGAGGCAAAAAATGGAAGTATCGAAGCCAATTCAATGTTAGAGCGTGTCCATACCATCCATAAACTCACCTCAACCAACGCACGAAGTGTCGAAGAGATCGCTAGTGCCGCAGAGCATCTCGCAAAACTCTCCACCACACTGAGCAACGCCCTCTCCGTCTTTAAAACAAACGCGTAACATACTACTACGGCTAAGCCCTATTTTAGGGCTTAGCGTGTTTATTCCCCTTTGATATACCGCGCTTTTTTCGCCTCTTTTATCTTCGTAATATCCACTAAAATAAAACTGTCAACACAATTCGCAAACTCTTTGTCAATGTTAAAGTCTAAAAAGCAGATGCCACCCTCTTCGCAAAGCTCGGTGTACTGTTTGTAAAGTGTTGGCACACTTAAGTCCATATGCGAGAGTTGTTCTTTGAGAGCGGTGAAATCCTCTTTATAGTCATCTCCTTTAAAAAATGCCTGCGCCTCTTCACGTTCGATCTTACTCATAAAAAAGCCATTTCGAGCACTCACTAATGTCTTGGGCGAGGTAAAATAAAGCGAGTAAAAAGTAATGATCAGATTTTTAGCAATCTTCGGATAAACATCACTCAAACTCACAGGTCCATACATATAGCGAATGTGGGGATTTTTAAACAGATACGCCCCAATACCTTGCCACAGATAATCAAGCGCCCGTGTCCCCCAATAACGCGGTTGCACAAAACTACGACCTAACTCGATGGAATTATGTAAATAAGGCTCAAAATCGGGGGTAAATTCAAAAAGTGTTTGCGAATAAAACCCATCTACTCCAAAATATTCGCTGACATAATTGGCTTCACCAATGCGGTATGCACCAACAACTTCAAGTTCTTCGTCATCCCACAGCACGATGTGTTTGTAGTGCTTATCAAACGCGTCCACATCTCGTTTTCCACCCGTTCCCTCTTCCACTTTGCGAAACGTAAACTCTCTTAAACGCCCTATCTCTTTCATTAAAATAGAACCACTCTCACACTCGTACAAGTAGATCTTTTTGCCATCATTGGTTTGTCCCAAAAGAGTCGATTTTTTAAGCTCAGCCCTTATGGCTTTACGCTCTTCAGGATGAGCAATCGCTGTTTGTGTCGCAAAAACTCCCTTTTTCCCTCGACTGATTTTGTAAAGGTGTTTCTTTAAAAGATTAATCAGTGTTGTATCGCTCAGTTCAGACTTCTGAAGCGTTTTAAAGGTAATCATCTCACCGATTTTAAAGCTAATGACTTTCGAGCGTTTTTTAAACATCTCGCTTGCAAGTAAAAACGTTGAGAGTTTTTTGTTAATCATCGAGAGTGTGTAAAAAAGAGGTGAATTTTTCGCATCAATAAAAACAGGAAGAATGGGAGAATTGCTCTTTTGTGCAAATTTCAAAAACCCTTTTTTCCACTTCGCATCCTTAATGCCAGTCGGATGCGCACGTGAAACTTCACCCGAAGGAAAGACGATCAACGCTTCGTCATTCTCCAGTGCATCGTAAACCTTTTTGATCGACTCTTTAGCGGTTGTACCACTCAGATTGTCAATCGGAATAAGAATACCACTGAGCGGTTCTATCTGCATGAGCACATCGTTTGCTAGGACTTTAACATCACTTCGTATCTCCTTGATGAGCGCAATAAGCGCTAACGCATCGAGTGCCCCCAAAGGATGGTTTGCAATGATGATAACACGACCGGAGGATGGAATGTTGGCTTTATCTTTATTGGAAACAGTGTATCCAAAATTAAAATACTCTAACACTGCCTCAACAAAATCAAACCCACGATACGCCTCTCCATGGACTAAAAAGTCGTTGATCTCATCTTGGTGCAATAGCTTCTTGAGCAGATAAACAACGAAATTTCTCACCATACTGGGATAATACACGATACTAGGGTACTTGAGACTTAACGTTTTTTCTACATCGACCATTGAATACTCCTTGGTACTTTTTTGGTAGATTATAAAAGGAGCTGATTACGATGTGGTAACGTTGGAGGCGTTTTTATGTTACCATATTGTAATGAATTAAAACTACAATAATGTCAAAATATTGTAAGGAAAACGTATGCTTCAAAAATATGAAGAGAGCCTCATCGAAATCAAAAAAATGCTTTTGGGGCTAGGTTCTGAAATCATTATGGCAAGTGAAAAAGCATTGAGTGGTATGGAAAGTTTAGATGTTTCCCGCTTTGAATCTGCTCGAACATTGCTCAAAAATATTGAAAACCAAGCCAATGCTATCGACAATGAAATCGTTGTAACACTTGCACTTTTTGGTCCTGAAGCGAAAGATCTTCGCAAAATGGTAGCATATTTAAAAATCACAAATGAGCTTGTCAAAATTGCTGAAAACATTCGTAGCTTTAGTAAACGCATGGCACTGCATCTTAAAGGTGATGTACCTTTTATCTCGCTGCATGAGTACTCATCACACCTGTGCAAAACTGCCTCTAAAGCCGTTACGTTATCGATAGGAACTATCGATATGGGTGACAAAGACACCCTTGAAGATGTTTACCGCAAAGTTAAAGTTGAAGAGAGTAAGAGTGATGATATTTATTCTATTTTGGAAAAAAACATCTTGAGCGATATGACAAAAACCATTGACCAATCGGCTGATTTTATTCAAATTTTAAGTACTATGCGTAAACTAGAGCGTATGGCAGATCGTAGTGTCAACATCGTTCAACTCATGATTTTTTCACGTGTTGGTGGAGAGATGAAAACGTATTAAATTCTATAAAAAACTACCATTAAAGTGGTAGTTTGTGTAAAAATGAGAGGCTAAATGAAGCAGACTATTTTAATTATTGAAGATGAAGAAGATTTACTCGAACTGTTAGAGTATCACTTGCAAAAAGAGGGATACGAGACATTAGGGTTTTTAAATACCAAAAATGTCGAAAAATGTTTACAAGAAGAGCCTATTGACCTTCTTATCGTTGATCGCAATTTGCCAGGCATTGAAGGAAGCGAATTTGTTGAGTCTTTGCGTAAAAAAGGCTTCTCTCAAGCTGTCATTTTTGTAACAGCTAAAGACAGCGATGCCCACATTGAAGAGGGTTTTTTAAGAGGTTGCGACGATTATGTGACAAAACCTTACAACATGAAAGAGCTTTTGCTCCGCATCAAAGCCATCCTTTCACGCACATCGCCTGCAAGCAAAAGCACACTTTCATACCGTGACCTTCTTCTCGATCTTGAAGCACACCGCTTATCTGTCAATGATAAAGAGGTCGAACTTACCAAATTAGAGTTTGATTTACTTCGCACCATGATCGAAAATAAAAATGCCGTTTTAAGCCGCGAATTCTTATTGGAAAATGTCTGGAAAAATGAAGACTTCTTTCAAGATAAAACAGTCAATGTTGCCATCAATCGCCTCAAACAAAAGATAGACCCGCATAAAGACAAAGAGTACATTAAGTCCATTTGGGGAGTAGGATATAGCTTATGCTAATGCTTCACCAACACTTCACACGAGCGCTGCTGACACTGTTTTTATCCACCCTAATCCTCTCAGGGCTTGTCAGTTACTTTACGATTAAGAGTGACAATATCGAGCGCTATGAACATGAACTCGAATCACATATCAAAATTATCAAATACCAACTACCAAATATTCAAAACCTCGAAGAGTTTGCAAGAGTAGTTAAAGAAAATACCAATATGCGTTTTACACTTATCACCCAAGAAGGTAATGTTTTGGTTGATAGCGATAAAGAGCATGAAAAAATGGATAACCACGCGCACCGCGAAGAAATTATCAAAGCGCAGAAAAATGAATTTGGACACTCTATACGCTACTCTGATTCGATCAAAAGTAACTTTTTGTACGTTGCGCACCACTTTAAACAAGGCGATGAGACACTCTTTATCCGTTTAGCGTCTAATATTGACACCGTTATGCACAGCTTTTATGAACTCTGGATCAAATTAACCATTGTCTTTTTACTCAGCATTATGGTTGGGCTTTATGGTGCCTATATTCTCAGTCAAAAAATTCGTCGTGAAATCGATAAAATCGTTGAAAACCTCCAACAAATTGCCGATAAAGACTATAAAATAAGCCTTTCATCTCACTTTAGTTTAGAGTTTTTAGAGATCGCAAACTACCTTAAAAAGCTAGCGGCAAAACTGGAAAAGAGAGCCAAACAAAAACGAAAATACACCGCTAAAATCAAGCTGATCAGCCAACAAAGAAGCGATGTCATCTCCGCCATTAGCCATGAATTTAAAAACCCTATTGCTTCCATTATGGGGTATGCTCAAACACTTTTAGATGACCCTAATGCAAATGCACAAATCAAAGAGCGCTTTTTAGGTAAAATCGTCCAAAATGGTCAAAAAATTTCCAACATGATCGATCGTTTAGCGCTTACGACTAAGTTTGAAAATGGTGATTTTACAACCCAAAACAGTACCTTTGATATCGCTAAACTCTCCCAAGAATTAGCCCAAAGCTTTCGTGAAAAACACCCTAATCGTACCATCATATGCGAGCTTCCAACAACATTGAGTGTTACAGCGGATCGAACAATGATGGAAATCGTCATCTCTAACCTCATCGACAATGCCCTCAAATACTCAGAAGATGCCATCACCATTGTGTTGGAAAATGAGTCGTTGCATGTTAAAGACAGTGGTGTGGGAATCAAAACCGAAGAAATCGAAAAAGTAACGCAAAAATTCTACCGCTCAAACTCACATTCTTGGGACAATTCAATGGGCTTGGGACTTGCGCTTGTGAACTACATTCTTAGGTTGCATAACACCAACCTAGACATACAAAGTAGCTTAGGCGTTGGATCTGATTTTTCGTTTAAATTACCTGCAAACAATACTGTATTATGATACGCCCATCAAAAGAGGCAAAAAAGCTTTAGCCTCTTTTTTCACTACAAAGGTTATATATGTACAATATGGGTGAACCTCGCATCAAAATCGTTGCAATGCCAAAAGACACAAACCCCTCTGGCAACATCTTTGGTGGGTGGATTATGTCGCAAATGGATATAGCAGGAAGCCTTGCTGTGCGCGATCTCAATGTCGGACGTGTTGTAACGGTCGCCGTACAATCCATGGAGTTTCGTGAAGCAGTTAAGGTGGGTGATGTTTTGAGTTGTTACGCCAAAATCATCAAAGTCGGCAAAACCTCGATTACAGTACAAATCGAAGTTAATGCCGAGCGGTCTGTTGAAGGAACGCATCGCTGTTTACATGTCACCAGTGCTGTAATAACTTATGTGAACGTCTCGCCTGAGGGCAAAAAAACGCCTATTCCTTATACTGAAAATGAGTTACTTACGCTTGGTATTGAACTCAAACCGTAATGCTTTTAATGGGAGAGCACGAACTGACTCAAAGGTGTCTCTCCCACCATTAACTCCTCGATAACACCCTTGCCATTTAAAACCCTTAACTTCGCATTCACGCTCACGCCACTACGAGCCCTGAGCACTTTTTCTGCTTTAGGAGCAATCTCTTCGCGCATGTAAAAACGATCAAACGGTAAAGAGATGTTGGCACTGATGTGATTGTCTTTTTCGTGATTGATGTAATTGATCGCTACTTCTATAAAATTGCCAGAGGAAGGCTTGTTTAACTGCACTTCTTTGACGATATCCCTAGAGTCTTTGTGCTCTAAAATTGCGTAGCCTTTGGAGGCTTCATTGTCCACATTATCCCCTACCAATGGCACTTTGCTTGCATTTTCAAAACGAAGCGAAACATAGCGCCCACGAAAAGCATCGTACGGATCAAGTGGCACAACTTTGAAGTAAAACACTTCTCCCTCTTTTAAAATGCGCTCATAACTCGTTATCTGAAATAAAATGACACCCAGTTGCACCAAACACAAAAGCCCAAAAAAAATCCATGAAAAAAGCTTGATAGTTTTCATGCTTTTGCCCTCAACTTTCGTCTTACCAGAGCATTAATCACTAAAAATAAAACACCCGTTACAATAAAAGCAACACCCTTTGCCACCAAGTCAAAATTTGCATCTATAAAATGAATCCAGACCGTTAAAGCAATCAAAATCATACCTTGATTGATCAGTCCTATTTTCGACTCTTTTGCACCGCTTACAATCATCACAATTGCCCCTAAAATCAACGAAGCATTGATAAAGAGCATGGCAATATACCAAGACGTTTCCGAGCCGTTTTGCAACGCATTGTAGACAAAGAAGATAAGGGGAGTAAGTATGACAAGCACCTCAGCAGGGACTCTCTTTTCTTTTCGTATCACAAGCGCCAACAGGATGACATAGAGCACAACGAAGCTTATCATCAGCCACCCCATATGAATCGGTTCATGGAGATAATCATTGGTGTTATCTATCCAATCCCACAGTCTAAATGAGGTATGCAAAAGTATCAAAAGCAATGCCCCAAATTTCCCGATACGATCAAAAGGTCGCTGCCACGTTTTTTCACCGTGCGACAGGAAAAGGATTCCTGCCATGTAGTACATCGCAAAGAAAAGTGATACGTAATTAAGCGTACTTCGCACATGAAACGTCGAATGAAGTTGCATCGCGATTTCAACGCTAAAGATAAGGAACAATGACAGCGCAAGCCCCCAGCTTAGAAGTAACGTAGAATTTCTCTTTTTAGCCGTTTTAAGTTGCCATACATAGTAGCCAAGCCAAAAGAGTGCCATTCCAAGAAGTAGCCATGTACTGATGAAAGAGCGTGAATTCATATCCATCACGGAAGCAAAGTCATTGCGATTGCTGATCCAGACTATCGTCCATAAAATGATTTGTAAAAATGCCGCACTTGAGGAAGGAAGTAACCATGCGATGCCAAATGAGAGCAAAAGCCACGCACTTAGAAAATCATAAAGAGTACCACCTAAATGATAGGTCTGTCCGATGATCGCCAAAGAGGCTCCCATCATCAAAAACCAAAGAATCCCGCTCCCTTCTAAAAGCGACGTGTCGTTTGGCTTGTAACGCTTCACCCAAAAACTAAACGCTTGCGCACCCACTAAAAGCACTATGGACAAAAGTGTACGCTCAAGATGCCCCAATTCGTCCCAGTTGTATGCCAAAATGGAGATAATGCCAAGCCCCACAAGCGCAAATCCCAGCAGGCTAAAGGCCATGCCCGAAGAGCGATGAGAAGCATTGTCGCCTTCATAACGACCCAAAAGTACTTTTGCATTTTCTTCTGTAATAATGCCCTCACGCACCCAAGAAGGAAGCTCTCCCTCTAACCATGTGTAATTTTCTCTGCCCATAAATACCTTTATATGTAAAGATTAATCAACGATAAAAAGCTTTGCACCCATTGACGTATACGAACGGTGTGCCATTGTATCATCTGCCACTTCATAACTCATGCCCGCTTTTAGCAAATGCACTTCGCCATTTTCAAGCTCGATGTAAAGCTCGCCCTCTAAGCACAAAAGAATGTGTCCTTTTTGACACCAGTGATCAGCCTTATACCCTGCGGTATACTCGACCATGCGCACGCGAATGGCCCCACACTGTTTGGTTCGCCAAAATGCACTTCCACTCTCACCTTTGTGTTCAACACGCTCTATATTCGCCCAATCAGTTGTGCCAAAAGGGATGTTGGTCATTTGCATTGTTATATCCTTTTAAGATGGATCAATAACTTTCCATTTTTCTTGCCATGCTAAATAATTAAAATTCTCATTATAAAAAGACAATGTGCCTACTATTTCATCTATAAGTATTTCCATGTCAGTAATAACATCAGCCCCAACCATAACATAAACTATAGTTCCACTTTGAAATTTACCATTTGGCATATGCTTTGCCCAATGAAAACTGAATCGTTTTTTTATATAGTCATTAATATATTCTTCTGAAGTTTTACCTTCAAAATTATGTGATGTATAAAATTCTGACAGCTTGAGCCATTCAACTTTTAAAAATTCTATGACATCATAATTACCTTCTCTCATTAAAGAGGTAACTCCTGTATCCCATTTTTTATGAGCATTTTTGTAAGCTAACGCCCTTTCTTCAGGTAAACTCTCGATAAATTTTAAATTACTAATATCAAATACATCTCTTTTAGCTTCTTGCATCTTGGGAACATTGTCGACATTCAAAATATTAATAATTTGCTTTTTATTTTCATTTTGTCGTTTTAAATAATAACTAAAAGCCTTTTCTATTAGATAGCCTATGCCTGTAATTACCCCTAAAATAGTCGCAATTATTCCTAGGATTTCAAGCATATATCTTTTCTCCACCCTCATCTATCGCCTTTTTCAACGCATCATCGCTGATTTTATCGTAGACAATCACATCAAAAAAATACGGCAGATTGATCTCTTCTTCAAGAGTATATTTGAGTTTTGAAAGGGCATCAAGGTCGATGTTTTTGCCTTTGATGGCAAGGTCAACATCGGAAGCTTTTTGGTGAGTTCCAAGAGCGCGAGAGCCAAAGAGTATAACCTCTTCGATGGCATCAAATTGGGTGAAGACTTCGCGCAATTTTGCAAGCTCTTTTTCGCTAAGTCCCACCATCACTTCATCGCCAATACATCTTTAAGTTTTTCCATCATTGGGTAGTAGGTATGGACGATGAGCTTTTCAAGTTCATCTAAGATAGATTCATCATAAGTGTGTGCGCTTAGGTTGCGTTTTTCGAGGGCTTCTAGCCACAAAGCACCATCCTCAATAAGTCCATACTGATAGGCTTGTTTGATCGTCTCTCGTGGACTTTTGACCTCATAGCCCTCAGCCACAAGGTAGTCTTTCATTACTTTCCATGCCAGCTCAAACCCAACTTCAAAAAATTGAATAAGTCCTGCTTTTTCTATCTCATTCAGGTTCTCTTTTTCCACGGTCATTTTAAGATGCCTAAGAGACTTTTGGTAATTCGTAAAACGTTGCCTAAAGCGCATTAATGTATCGCTCATCACTTCACCTTTTTCAATCAATAGAATTTTTACATGTAAAGCTTATTTACAAACTCTGGTACACCCATACTTTGCAGAATAAACCTCTCCGAAAGCATGCATAGAAGCAAGTACTTTTTCAAGCTCTCTACCCATAGGACTGAGTGCATACTCCACGCGAGGAGGCACTTCCGCAAATACGGTACGCTCGATGATATGGTCAGCCTCTAACTCTTTGAGTTTTTGCGTCACTGTTTTTTGTGTCACTTGAGAAAAAGCTTCACAAATGTCTTTAAACCGTTTTTGACCACTAAGCAATATATAGACAATAAATATTTTGCTTTTGTCATTAATAATGTCCAATGTTAATGCTACAGGGCATTGCAACTCTTTTACGTCTGTTGTTATCATCGTTATCACCTCTTATTTTGTATTATACCACAATAATCATTTTTGTTCTTTACTTACTTTTTTTATTGTAATAAACTTTAAGGTGGACATTGGTATATTTCTCTAAATATTTTAAGGAGAAAATTATGAAAAAAACATTAATTATCTTAGCACACCCCAATATGACAGAGTCAAAAGTCAACAAAGCACTCATTGAAAGCATCAAAGACGAACCAAACATCACGGTACATGATCTTTACGCTACATATAAAACTGTTGAAGCCATTGACGTTTCAAAAGAACAAGCACTCTTAGTCCAATTTGATCGCATCATCTTTCAATTTCCACTTTACTGGTATAGCGCGCCTGCTATCTTAAAAGAGTGGCAAGATAAAGTGCTTGGCTATGGTTTTGCATACGGTCCAGAGGGCAGTAAGCTTGCAGGAAAAGAGAGTAAAATCATCGTAAGTACAGGATCTCCTGAGTACGCATACCAATCAGGTGCCTACAACAACTTTACACTCAGTGAATACCTCAGACCACTTCAATCAACTATTCTTTTTACAGGTATGGAATTTAAAGGGATTTTTGCAGCTTATGGTGCGATGAAACTCACAGCTGAAGCACTTGATAAAGATACCAACACTTACCAAAAAATTCTTAAAACAGATGACTGGAGCACGTCTCTTTTCAAGTTTCTAGCAGAGTAACGTAAAGGGGATTTTCCCCTTTACGTTACTTTTTCCTTGGGTAAAACCAGCGTTACAACCAATCCCCCGTTTTCATTCACAGCACTAATGGAGCCTTGCATACTCTGCTCAACGATCTGTCTAGCCACATAAAGCCCTGTTCCATTTCCACCCATTGGATCTTTGGTTGTAAAAAATGGATCAAAGATGGCAGGTAATTGAGCATCCTCAATCCCGCCACCATTATCGGAAACTTCAAGAATGATATAGTGTTCTTGGGCATAGCCTTTAAGGGTAATCGAGCCATTTTGAATTTCTCTTTGAATGATCGCATCCTTGGCGTTATTGATAAGAACTAAAAGCACATGTGAAAGCTCTTTTTTAAAGCCATATATCACGATTTCATTCGGACAATCAACATGAAAAACAATGTTCTTATTGGCAATGCCACCATCGGTAATTTTGATACTCTCTTCAATGGATTTAAAAAGAGGAAAAACGACTTTCTCGGTATCGGGTTTGAAAAAATCTTTAAAATCATCAATAGTTGCAGACATGTTTTGGATAAGCTCACGCACTTTGCGAATCTCATCTTCGAGCAGCTGAGGTGTCAATTTGTCCGTTTTACTGTCCAAGTAAATTTTACTCACAACCACACTGATGGTATTAAGCGGTTGTCGCCACTGATGGGCTATGTTGCCGAGCATCTCACCAAGGGCAGCTAATTTGGCTTGCTGAAAAAGCATACGATCTTTGAGCCTGCTATTTTCAACCTCTTCATGTACTTTTGCTTCCAAGTTTTTATTGAGGTATTCTAGTTCTACTTTGGTATCAAACGATTCACATAAAGCAACTGCAATCGCTCCATACTCATTCTCTTTAAGAAGGTATTTTCGTAGAGGCTCTTTACTTTTATGTTCTAAAGCATTGGTAATATCACGTAATGGGAAAGAGATAAATTTGGCAATCAAAAGCGATAAAACAAGCATAAGAAGAGCAATATTGAGAAAAGAAACTTGGATGTCTTTTGCACCATAACCATCTAAAACTTCACTCATGCGGTTACGCAGATGCAAATACAGCGTACCGACTTTTTCACTTTGAATCCCTAATAAAGGAATTTCGCTCGCAATGGAGTAGTCATTTTGGCTTTTCTTAAATGGGCTCAAATGCGCCTCTGCAATACCAAAATCACTTAATTCATCTAAAAATGCTTTATCCCAATGTTTTGCGATGATTACAAACCCTTTGGCTAAAGCGTTTTGGCTTACATTTTCATCGATTCGGTGAATGGGGGCTACAAAAAACTCAACAACATCTTCGGGTGCTTTGGCAAAAAAGTGGAGAAGTTCACCATTGGTATTGTCCAGTAATTGTAAAGGAATCAGTGTAGAAATATTTTCTAAAAAAGGTTTATCCACTTCACTAAAAAGAACATTTTGAGCACTATCCAAGATATAAAAACCATCAATCCCGAACTGCACCGTGCTACCCTCAAGATTGCCTTTTGTCCATATTGGATCTTTTTGTTCTGTAAAATTTGCAAGATCATTCCACGCGGCATAGTCCATTGCTTGCTTTTTGAACGGATCGGACTTTAATGCCATGAGTTTTTTAAAACCTTGCATCATCTCTTGCCCATGTTGCTCCGCCATCACATTGACTTCTTCACGTTCATCAGACCAGTTGATAAGCTCAAAGCCAATAGAAACTAAAAATGCCAGCATCGTGAAAATTAAAAAAGAGGACTTAACACTCATTGCAGTTCTCCTTAATTATTATGCAAACATAGCATAACAATCTTTACATGTAAAAATTTAAACCTATTTTTCGAAAGTTTCCCAGCCCTGTTTTCGCAAGATACAAGCAGGGCATTCGCCACAACCGTATCCCCATGAATGTTTATGCGTATGGTCACCATTATAGCACGTATGTGACTCGTTAATTACAAGGTCAAGAACGCCCTCTTCCTTTGATAGTGCAAACGTTTCCGCCTTTGTTAAATGCATGAGCGGATAGTGAAACGTGATGTTTGCTTCACTGCCAAGATTAAGGGCTAGCTCTAACGCTTTCACAAACGGCTCTCTACAATCAGGATACCCCGAATAGTCCGTCTGATTGACCCCAATGATAATATGTTCAATCCCTTGCTTTTGAGCAAAAGCGTGTGCCAGCGTAAAAAAGATGGCGTTACGATTGGGAACAAACGAAGCGGGGAGATTGGTATGGGTTCTGTGGTGCGCAGCAATGTCTTGCGTTCCATCGATCAATGCAGAGTCATTGAGCTGTGAAAAAGCATCTAAGCTTAACAATGTATTCTTGACATCTAACACTTCCGCAATTTTCCCCGCTTGCGCGATCTCCACACGATGTTTTTGACCATAATCAAACGTAATGCTCTCAACATAATCAAAACGGTTCTTAGCCCACCCAAGGCATGTGGTACTGTCCTGTCCACCACTAAAAACAACCAATGCGCGACTCAAAGTGCCTCCTTTGCCCCTATAATATTTTTTGATGAAAGACTTTTGCTTTAGATTCTAGGCAAATTTATGAAAACTTGCTTATTGCAAGTTGAGTAAATTTAACGACGAAGATGATGCAAAAGCCTTTCACCCGTAGGGCATTTAAAAAAGGGTATATCTACTTCGTTAGATTTTCTTGATTTACAATAAGTAAACCTGTAAAAATCTGCCTTGTATCTACACCCTTTTTTAAATGTCAAAAGGTATTATAGGGGCAAAGAGACACTTTATTACTCGACTCCTAAAAACTTATGCAACTGCACACTTAAGATAAATTGAGGATGTGCTTTGACAAAAGCAATACAATAGTTTAAATTTTCTTGATTGGGACGATCCATCTCATTTTGAGGCTGAATAAAAATAGGCTTGTAGCTTTTAAAATCGAGAATCTTCTCAACAGGAGATGTTTTGCCTACAACAAACTTGATCTCGTCATACCCATTTTTTTCGATCTTATCCCAATCTTTGGGGCTATAGGTCACCCAGTTTGCATTGACAATATTGGAAAAGTTATAGCCATTGGTCTCAACGGCAACCGAGTACATATGGGCTTGCAGGTATTCGATAAAACTGTTTAAATTATAGATGGTAGGCTCGCCACCGGTAATGATAACATGCATAGAAGGATACTGCTTGATGCGCTCTAAAACATCACTGGAACTAAGGCTCTCATACTCACCTTTGTGCAGTAATTCATCACAAAAACCACAACTAAGGTTGCATCCGTGCAGACGAATAAAAATAGAAGGAACACCGACCTGCGTGCCCTCTCCTTGAATGGAATAAAATATTTCGACGACTTTTAACATAACACTCTTTCTTTAATTTTATACTTATATCATAATATATTTTCACTAAAAGGCACGTCAAGAATTTTCTTTATATCTCTTTTTAGGTATCATTTAAGGATTAAACACTGAAGGTAGAGTAATGATTTGGCAAATAAGTAAAGAGTTTGATTTTTGTTATGGGCACCGTGTTTGGTCACAAGAGCTGGATGCTGAGTTCTCGCTGAGTGGTTGTTTAGCATGTCGCCACTTGCACGGACATCAAGGTAAAATCATCGTTTTTCTACAAAGCAGTGAGCTTAAAAATGGCATGGTGACAGACTTTCATCATCTCAACTGGTTTAAACTCTTTTTGGACAATACCTTAGATCATAAATTTATCATCGATATTCACGATCCACTCTTTGAAACGTTGCTTCCACATTTTGCCGACAAACAAAATCTTCTAACCCACGAGAGTGGCTACAAAACACCTGATCTTACGAAAATTGAGAAAGGACCAGGCCATTTGATGGAGATGTATGAGGGTTATATCATCGTTGATTTTGTGCCAACGAGTGAGAATATTTCGACATGGTTATTGGGTATTATTCAAAAGAAAATGAGTCGTTTGGGAGTGGAAGTCTCACACGTGGAGTTTTTAGAAACCCCGAAAAGCAGAAGTATCGTTTACGCTAAACCGTAGGGAAATCCCTACCGTTTACGCCTTTGGATAGGCTTTCTCAAGTTTTTTATAAAGAGCATCAATGGTTGGTGCAGACTCTCCTTGTAAGAAAGTAAGCATCACTTCATTGTCTTCTTTGCCATTCCACACTTTAATGTAATGACCCTCTTTATAGCCATGATCTTGTCTAAATTGGTTCAGAACATTTTTAGCCACATAAAATTTGTAGAGGATTTTAAGGTTAATACCACATTTGCGCGATAAGTTAAAATACTCGCGTAACAGACCATCAAACATATCCATCTCAAAGCCTGTCGTGTCGTGAATAATGCTTTCAATGTCGTTAATAAGTTCCATCATAGCTGCTGACCCGATAGAGAGTGGCTCTTTGGTAAAGGCTTCAAATCCTTGAACATCTAAAACATCCGAAATTAATTTATCGAGATCGCCTTTGTTATTGGTTTTATAATCTTCAAGTAACAAACTCATAATAAAATGCCAAATATCAACGATTTCAACGGTAACATTGTCCCAATCGGTTGGCTTGTTAATATTTTTCCAATGTTTCCAACTAAAACTATCAATGAGTTCCGCACACTCCATATAAATACATCGCTTCCAATTAATCATGCGGTTATGTTGGGTATAACCATTTTCCCAGCCAATACCATTGGTTTCGTCGTTCAATTTTTGCTGTAACGCAAACATTTGCGTTAAATATTCTTTACTTGTCATTCTATTCCTTCGATCTTAAAAGGGTTTCATTATACTTTTTTGTGACATAAAAGTCAAAATGGATTCACTGCCTTTGCGGTATCCTAGCTCAAAACATGCTTCTAATTGACCAAAAGTAAACAATCCAAAATCATTCAAAGCAGGATCACTAATACACAAATCACTCTGTTCTATTTGATGTTTGGAAGAGGCAAGAATGGAGAGATAAATCGCCCGCTCAAAACTGGAAAAAAGTGTCCCTTTTGATTTGACATGTAAAGGGAAAAGATTGACACTCACGATGGGATTACCAAGCTCTAACAGTGGTTCGACAGGTAGATTATCCATAAAACCACCATCAATGAGCATGTATTTTTCATAGGCAATAGGGCGAAAAATAGGAATCAGCGCAGCACTTGCAACGGCAAGCTTGACCGTTTCCCCTTCGCTAAAACGCACAATCTCACCACTGGGCAAATCTACACACGTCACAAAAGTGGGAATGAGCATCTGCTCCAATCTCTTTATGGGTGCAATCTCTTTTAAGATTGCCGCTTTTTCATTGATGCGAAAAAAGCCTTTTCGAAAATAGTTAAAATGAAACACTTTACGAAACGCCTTGCTTTGAAAAATACGAATCATATCAAAAGCACTCACGCCAGAGCCCACACCTGCTGCAATAACAGCACCAATACTCGTACCCGAAACAGCGGCTATCTCCACATTGTTTCGCTCAAGTGCCGCAATGACGCCTAAATGAAACGCACCCCTAGCGGCTCCGCCTGAGAGTGCTAAAGAAATTTTCAATGTCCCAGCCATCGTATGATCCTAAATTCACCCTCTAAGGTTTCTACAATTGCGGTGCATGACTCGACCCAATCGCCACAGTTAAGATACTTTATACCCTCAATGTCGCGTATCTCAGCCTTATGGATATGCCCACAAATCACACCATCATAGTCGTTTCGTTTGGCATGCTCACTGAGGATATGTTCAAAATCGGTGATGAAAGATATGGAGCTTTTAACATTGTCTTTCACATACTTAGAGAGCGACCAATGACTGTGATAACGCATTTTTTTGCGAAACCAGCCAATGACTTGGTTGACATTGAGCAATAGGTCATACCCAATGTCGCCCAAGATGGCGAGCCATCGCTTCGTCATCGTAATACTGTCAAAAAAGTCTCCGTGTGTAATGAAAAAGCGCTCGTTCTTCAAACTCATATACTCCACTTCATCAACCACTTTGATGTGATCGCCCAACCCTAAAGGCAAGAAAGAGCGTAAAAAGTCATCGTGATTGCCGGTGATGTAGTAGACATTCGTGCCTTTACGTGCTTTTCTGAGCACTTTTTGAATCACATCCGTATGCGACTGTGCCCATTTTATCTTGCGTTTGATCGCCCAACCATCGATGACATCACCGACTAAGTAGAGGTTTTCCGAGTGCGTGTATTTTAAAAATTCTAAAAGCTCCTCCGCTTGGGAAAAACGTGTTCCCAAGTGGAGGTCGGAGATAAAGATAGATCGAAAAACTATCGGGTCTTCATCGCCGCTAAATTGGTATTTCGTCATTTGTGTTTATCGCCATCCCCAAAGATATCATCGGCAAAGTGTGAGAACTTACCCCGTACCGATTTGTCTAACTCAATCGCAAAGAGCGAAATGTGCGTCTGTGGCTTTTTGGTCTGTTTTAAGAGTGATGTCAAACCGTTGTTAAAGCGGTTTAGGTACATGTTATCGATCTGTCTGTTTGAACCAATGACGATAGCTTTACAGTTGTTATCCAGACGCGACAAGATGAGCTGCGTGGTGTTGTTTGAGCTGTTTTGCCACTCATCTAAGATCACGATGGCATTTGAAAGTGTACGACCACGTGCTTCACCTGGCCAGAGCTTTTCGATGTTATACTTTGTGATGAGCTCTTGCACTTTTTTCTCGATTGCCACTTGCGGTTCTTGGGTGTTATCTCGTTTTTTGATGCGCTTTTTGGCGATAAACTCTAAGGTATCGTAAAGCGCCATATTGTAAATTCTAAACTTCTCATCATTGCCTGAGAGATAGCCGACATCAGCACCTTTATCAACGCTTTCGATGGAGTTTCGCACATAAACAATTTTCTCGTAACTGCCTTTACTCACCAACCTCATCGCCGCAATAAACGCCATCAAGGTTTTACCACTACCCGCACGCGCGTCGATGACGTGAATGTCGTACATATTGGAGAGCAGTGCTTTCATAAAATACTTTTGTTTGAGATTGATCGGCTTCACTTCTAAGCCCCTAAAATCAAGCTCTTCATTGAGCATATGGATAATGCCCCCTGGGGAGATAATCGCATGTTCTGAGTTACCATCTGGGCTTATAAACTCATAGCAGTAGTTTCCGCTTTTATAATCTGGGTCATACTCCATAATCAGCTTTTTATCGAGCGTATTAAACAGCGCTGATTCGATGGGAAGCTGTTTGACAAACTCAAACTCAGGCACATCGCTCCTGTCTTCACGCAAAGACTCTACGGTGACATTGTAGAAAAGCCCAAACATACGGGCATAAACGTCCAAGGAGAGAAAAATAACTTTGTAATCAGGATAGTACGTCTGCGCACCCGAAGCCACTTCGAGAATGCGTTTGTCGTTGGATTCGTTGATGAATTGCGAGTCTATGTCTGAGTTGTACACTGTTTTAGAGAAGAGATGAATCGCAATATCGTCTTCGTACTGCATTTTTACCACACGAAATGGCTCTTGGATGTCCACTTCGATGACTTTGCACGTTGCCAACATTCTGGCAAAACTTCTGGCTTGATAGCCAAGTTCCGTGAAGTTCTTTTTAAAGTCTTCCAGCTCTATGAGCACCGTTTCTGGGATCACAATGATGTTGTTTCCGCCATCACACAACTCTTTGATAAAATTGGTATTGTGCAAGATAATGTTGGTATCGAGCACATAAACTTTGTTGACTGACATCTGACTCCCTTTCATGCGAGAATTCTATGCAAACATTATATCAACTTGGTAACAAAAGGGGTGTTGTTTTATTGAGCAAAATTTTTACATATAAAGATCCGTGACTAAGCTGATCTTTGGTACTATTCTATTTTGTAATAGTCATTACACTTTTAGAATTTAGGAATATATTCACATGCCTTATACGTACGAAAAAAGATGGACAGGACTTGGCGCACTTTGCCTTGCTATGTCTATCATCACTCTGGACAACACGGTCCTTGATGTCGCCCTCCCCTCCATTTCAACCGATTTAAAAGCAAGCATGAGTGAACTGCAATGGATTGTCGATATTTATATTTTATTTTTTGCTTCTATTTTAATTACCATTGGCGCATTGGGTGATCACTACGGACGAAAACTGTTTCTCAAAATTGGCATTGTACTTTTTACACTCGCTTCTTTAGGGGCAGGCTTTTCAACCTCGACCACCGAACTCATCTTTTATCGAAGTCTAAGTGGCTTTGGTGCTGCTTTCATTATGCCCTCCACACTCTCCATCATTACCCACATGTTTACGGATACCGATGAGCGCATGAAAGCCATTGGTCTTTGGTCAATGATCTTTGGACTTAGCCAAGGATTAGGGCCTCTCATAGGTGGATTCATCATTGAACACGCGTCATGGAACTGGGTCTTTTTTATCAACCTGCCTATTGGTTTTGTTGCCTTCCTTTATGCCTCATGGGTACTTCCCGAATCCCATAATAAAAGTGCGAAAGCAGACCTTATCGGGATGGTATTTTGTGTGTTGTTTTTATTTGCGCTCACGTATGGCATTATAGAAGCGGGTGTTCAAAGCTGGAACACTCCTGAAGTAATGTTAAGCCTCATTATAGGGCTTATATTCTGCGGTGTCTTTGTCTTTTGGGAGAAGCGTTGCACCTATGCGATGATTCCTTTTGAACTTTTTGAAAAACGTACCTTTACCATTCCCTCCTTTGCCATCGCTTTGATCGTTTTTGGAATGGTAGGCTCTATGTTTTTCTTCTCACAACTTTTTCAAACTGTTGAGGGGTACAGTGCCTTAGAAGCTGGGTTGCTCTTAACACCAATGACACTGGGCGTAGCGCTGGGATCTAAGCTAGCACCAGATGTGGTGAAACACTATGGATCACCTCTGAGCATTGGAGGGGGTATGATTATCTCGGCACTGGGTATGGCTATTTTTGTTGGCACTATCGATGTTCATATGCCACTTTGGGCAATTCTCATTGGCTTTTTGATTCAAGGCTTAGGAATGGGTTTATCGATGCCACCATCCACCGATTCTATCATGGGGTCTATTCCCAAAGCACAAGCAGGTGTGGGAAGTGCGCTCAATGATACAACTATCGAGTTATCTGCGGCAATGAGTATTGCTATTTTAGGCAGTTATGTTAACAGAACCTATTTATCGCATATCAACGAGATGGACGTAGAAAACTCGCTTTTACGCTCCCTTAAAACATCCATCCAATCAGCGCATAATGCCATTGCTTCGCTCAACGATACGCTGCTTCAAACAAAGCTTTTAGAGCTTGTCAATAAGGCCTTTATTGAAGGTGTTTACCACACCATGATTTTAGGATGCCTTATCTCTGTGTTGAGTGGTGTGATAGCTATCTGGCTCTTACCCAAAACGAATAAGAGCGCAGATACGTGATTATTCGCTTTTTTGTGCTAAGCCACCGCCTAAAACACGGTACAACGTCACACGATTGTTGAGCTCTTCAAGACGCACACTGATGCGTGTTTTCTCTGAACTGTACCATGCACGTTGCGCAAGCAGTGCATTCAAAAAGGTGTCGATTCCTTTTTGATAGCGCGCATCGTAAAGCGTATAACTCTGCTTGTTCGCTTCCACTAACGCCTCTTGCGCTGTGTATTGCTCAGAAATAGTCGCACGGCGCGCAAGAGCAGAAGCTACTTCGCTAAAAGCGGTCTGAATGGTAGCTTCATACGTTGCCACATACACATCACGCTTGGCTTTTGCATAGTCTAAATTAGCATCACGCTCACCCGCATCAAAGAGTGGCAAAGAGATGTTGGGTACAAACGACCAAATGGTAGAAGTTCCTCCACTGAAAAGCCCTGAGAGTGTACTTGAGCCTACGCCTCCTTTTGTCGTGAGCGTGATTGAAGGGAAGTAAGCCGCTCTCGCCACACCGATGTTAGCATTGGCGGCTTTGAGGTTATGTTCGGCTTCCAACACATCAGGACGGCTGAGCAAAATTTCGGAAGAGAGTCCTACAGGAACATCGGCTAACCACCTGTGTGACGCATCTTCTAGCCCTTCTGGTAAAAGAGATTCATCGACATGTGCACCCACAAGTTGCTCTAAAGCTGCAAGGTCTTGCGCAACTTTGGTTGTATAACTTGCAACATCCGCTTTAGCTTGTTGGAAAATACTTTGGGCACTGTAAAGTGAAACTTTAGAGTCAATGCCAAGATCAAGCCTCTTTTGAACAAGTTCCAATGAACGCTTTGCACTCTGTTCCGTCTGTTTAGAAAAACTCAAAAGGCTCTGATCTGAAGCATAGGCGAGCCATGCACTGACCGTTTCAGCGATAAGGGTAATGCGTACCGAACGCTCCGCTTCCTCTACACCTTTATACGTTTCAAACTCAGATTCACTCAAACTGCGTGTTTTTCCGAAAAAATCGAGTTCATAACTGCTAAGCCCAACAGTGGCAGAAGAGCTTTGTGAAATTGCCGTACTGTTTGCACCTGTCACAGAACGTGCCTTAGAACCTGTTGCGCCTGCTTCAATAGTTGGCAATTCACTGCTTTGCGTCACACGGTATGTCGCACGTGCTGCTTCAATATTGGCAACAGCTTTTCGCAGATCCCTGCTTTGATCCAGAGATTGTTCTACTACTTTTGAGAGTCTCTCATCGCGAATAAACTCTCTCCATGAAAGCGCTAAAACGCTCTGGTTGTTCTCACGAACTCCTTGCGCTAGAGTAGAAGGAATAGGGGCAAGTGGTCTTTCATACTCAGGAGCAAGCGTAACGCAACCGCTTAGTAAAAAAGATACTACGGCTATACTGAGAGTGCTTTTATAAACTATACGCATCTTAAACCTCCCCTACCATCGTCGCATGGTGCTGACGTTTTGAAAACATTCCTCGAACCAACACAAAAAAGAGTGGTACGAGAAAAATCGCTAAAAAAGTTGCACTCAGTGTCCCTCCAATAATGCCCGTACCAATCGAAATACGACTATTAGCACCCGCACCCGTAGAGAGAGCCAGAGGCAGAACACCTGCTATAAACGCTAAGGATGTCATCAAAATAGGTCTTAACCTCAACTTTGCACCCTCGACGGCTGCTTCTAAAAGTGTGGCTCCTCTGTTGTAGGAAGCTTCCGCAAACTCGACAATCAAAATGGCATTTTTAGAAGAGAGCCCGATAGTGGTTAAAAGAGCCACTTGGAAATAAACATCGTTTTCTAACCCTCGAAGCGAAGCGGCTAAAACAGAGCCAAAAACACCCAAAGGAATAACCAATAGAACGGAAAAAGGTACAGCCCAACTCTCATAAAGGGCGGCTAAACATAAAAAGACGACCAAGATAGAAATGCTATAAAGTTTAACCGTTTGACCACTGGAGAGTCTTTCTTGGTACGAAAGTCCACTCCACGCAAAGCTTGTACCTGCAGGTAAAGCCTGTGCTAGGGCTTCCATTTTATCCATTGCCACGCCTGAACTCACACCGGGTGCGGCTGAGCCTTGAATTTCATACGACGCAAGACCATTGTATCGGGTCAAACTTTGCGCGCCATATGTCCATCCTGTGGTTGCAAAAGCAGAAAAAGGCGTCATCACATCTTGGCTGCTTTTCACATACCAGCCATCCAAATCTTCAGGCTTGGAGCGAAAATCCACATCCCCTTGTGCATAAACTTTTTTGATGCGTCCACGATCAACAAAGTCATTGACATATTTACCTGCCCATGCGTAGCTGAGGGTATCGTCAATGTCAGAGAGCGAAAGTCCAAGTGCTACAGCTTTGGCTTCATCAATTTTCACTTTGAGTTGCGGTGTTTCACCCAAGCTTCCTAAACGAACCGCGCTAAATAGGCTCTCTTGACGCACATTGCTGAGCAAGGTGTCACGAAATGTTTTAAATTGTTCACGATTGGTATCGGAAAGCGCTTGAAGTTGAAAGCTAAAGCCATTGCTTTGTCCTAAGCCTTGTATAGCAGGAGGATTGAGCGAAAAAATCTGCGCATCTCGCACACGTGAAAGGTTTTGAGTTGCGCGATTTGAGATGGTATCGGCTCTGTTGTAAACGCCTGGTCTTTGATCCCAATCTTTAAGTGCTATAAACGCCATACCTGCATTTTGACCACTTCCGCTAAAGCTAAACCCTGAAATGGTAAAAAGGGCTTCGGTATTGTTAGACTCATCATTTAAAAAGTAACGCTCAATTTCACGGGCTACCGCATCACTACGTTTAAATGAAGCACCTTCTGGCAAGCTGAACTGCACCATACTGTTACCTTGGTCTTCACTCGGTAAAAAGCCTGTTGGAAGGCGTGTGATTAAAAGTGCCATCACAGAAGCGATAATGCCATAAAGAAGCATCCAACGAAGTGGTTTTATGATAATAGCGCCTACATGTCCTTTATAACGCTCAATCAAAGCATCAAATGTTTGATTAAACCAGCCAAAAAAACCATGACTATGGGTTTCAACATGCGGCTTTAACAATGAAGCGCAGAGTGCTGGTGTTAACGTCAACGCCACGATAACGGAGAGAATCATCGAAGAGACGATGGTAATGGAAAATTGACGGTAAATAACCCCCGTTGAGCCTCCAAAAAACGCCATAGGAAGAAAAACAGCCGAAAGCACTGTCGCAATACCAATCAGCGCACTGGTGATTTCTCGCATCGACTTCTCCGTCGCTTCCACAGGAGAAAGATGTTCTTCGCGCATAATACGCTCAACGTTTTCAACGACGACAATCGCATCATCCACCAAAAGACCGATGGAAAGTACCATACCAAACATCGTTAGGGTATTGATGGAGTAACCAAAAACCTCTAAAACGCCAAACGTACCTAAAAGAACAACAGGAACAGCAATAGCAGGAATCAACGTAGCACGCCAATTTTGCAAAAAGACAAACATAACGACAACGACAAGTAAAATCGCTTCAAACAGGGTTTTAACGACCTCTTCAATCGAAATGCGAATAAACTTTGTGCTATCTCTCGGATACGCCACTTTATAGCCATCAGGCATCGTAGGTTCCATCTTCGCAACCATTTTTTTAATGCGATCAGCCGTGGAAAGCGCATTGGCACCAGGAGCCAACATAACCGCAAGTCCCGATGCAGGGTGCCCGTTGAGTCTGGTCACATTGTTGTAACTCTCGCTGCCAAGCTCCACACGCGCTACATCACTTAAGCGAACAATAGCGCCGTTACTATCGCTTTTAACGATAATATTAGAAAACTCTTCCGCCGTTTGCAGTTGCGATTTTGCCGTTACGGTTGCATTAAGCTGTTGATCTGCATTGCTTGGGAGCGCACCAATACTACCCGCAGAAACTTGAACATTTTGTGCGATAATAGCGTTGCTGATATCGGAGGGCATTAAGTTATACGAAGCGAGTTTATTAGGATCAAGCCAAATACGCATGGCATACTGACCGCCAAAGACCTGTACGGTACCAACACCCTCTAAACGCGCAATCGGATCTTGCATATTACTGAGCAGGTAATCGGCAACATCCACCGACATTTTGGTATCGGTGGTGTCATACAACGAGATAATCATCAAAAAGTCATTTTGTGCTTTGGTAACGCGCACACCTTCATTTTGAACGGACTTTGGAAGACGCGTGGTAATTTGGGCGACTTTGTTTTGCACTTGAACTTGTGCCGTGTCCGCATCCGTGCCTTTTTGAAAGGTCACATCAATACGTGCTGAACCAGAAGAGCTACTGCTCGATGTAAAATACAAAAGCCCATCTAATCCCGTGAGTTGTTGCTCAATAATCTGAATAACACTGTTTTCAACGGTTTGTGCCGAAGCGCCTGTATAGGTTGTGTCAACACGAATGGTGGGAGGTGCGACATCGGGGTATTGAGCAACAGGTAAGCTCAAAATTGACCCTATACCTGCAAGCATAATAACGATGGAGATAACCCACGCAAAAATGGGTCTATGAATAAAAAAATGTGCGATCATTGTGCTTTACCCAAGGTCGCAGTCACATCAACCACGCGAACGGTATCGCCAACACGTACCTTATTGGTACCTTCGACAACAACACGGTCCGTAGCATTTAACCCACTGTTAACAAGCCATGTATCGCCTATGACACGATCCGTTATTAACACACGTTTTTCTATTTTATTCTCAGCGGTCACAATCAGTGCGGTTGCATTGCCTTTAGGATCACGCTGAACCCCTTGTTGTGGGACTAAAACAGCATCGGCATCAATCGCTTCATCTATGACAGCTCGCACATACATGCCGGGAAGTAAAATTCCATCAGGATTAGGAAATGTCGCACGAAGGGTTACAGAACCTGTACTTTCATCAACGGCTATCTCTTGAAATTGAAGATTACCGCTGTGCTGATACACACTACCATCTTCCAGTTTTAAAGAAAGCTTCGTACTACCATGCGTTACACCTTTTCGTGCCAAAAGGGCTCTCAACTTCAAAAGTTGTGTACTCGACTGCGTAAGGTCCACATAAATAGGGTCAAGCACACGAATGGTCGCAAGGGAAGTCGTTTGCCCTGCTGTTACAAGTGCGCCAACCGTGTCACTTGATGTACCAATACGCCCACTAATAGGTGCTTTTATTTTTGTATATTCTAAATTAATACGTGCGCTCTGCAATGCTGCTTTTTTCCCTTCTACCGTTGCGAGTGCTTGTAAATAGGCGGCTTTTGCATCTTCCATATCTTGTTTTGAAACACCGTCTATTTTGACAAGATCCGCATAACGCTCACTTTTCAAACGTGTTGCTTCCAGTGTTGCTTCCGCATTTTGCAGTGTTGCTTTGGCTTCATCAAAGGCAGATTGGTAACTAGCAGGGTCGATTTGATAGAGCACCGTCTCCTTTTTTACAAAAGAGCCCTCTTCAAAAAGACGTGCTTGAATAATGCCGCCTATTTGCGGACGAATTTCTGAACTGAGTGTTGCTTTTGTCCGACCAGGAAGCTCACGCGTCAATGTGACATTTTGAGAGCTGAGGGTATAAACACCTACTTCTACTGGCATAGCAGACTTGACAGATTTGTTCTCCTGCGAACAACCAAGCCATAAAAAAGGCAACAGTAACAAAAGAGATTTGAGGGCTTTAAAAATCATATTATTTCCTTGTAAATTATGAACGCCATTTTACACCACTTATGTTAACCGAACCTTGCACAAATAGAGCAAAAGCGTGCTAGAATAGCATAAATTATTTTATGAGGAATATCAGTGACCATTGAATGGGATGAGCGTTTTAGCCTGCATCACGAGCTTCTCGATAAACAGCATCAAGAACTTTTTGAACTTGCTAACGCAGCACAAAAACTTGATCCGAACAACGCAAATAAAGAGGAACTGGGAAGGCTTTTTAAAGAGTTTTATGACTATATGGCAAAACATTTTAAAGAGGAAGAGGCGTATATGCAGAGCCTTGATTATCCTCTCTTGGAAAAACATAAGAAATTTCATGAGAGTATCATTGATGGGATGACTAAAATTTTAAAAGAGAAAAAAGGGGTGGCTGAACTTCAAAAAAGCATCCAAATGATCGCTAAGAAATGGCTCGTTGAACATATCTTGGAAAATGATCTCCAAATTGAAAAATGGCGTAAAAGCATTACGGTCACAGATGAAGATGTCGTTTCCTTTCTTTAATCCCTTTACATGTAAACTACTTTTGAGGCTGAATCACACTCAATCCAAGTGCTAACCAATCTTGCAAGCCTCCTCGATACCACAACAGCTTTTCTTTTGGATAGCCTATTTTGATCAGCTTTCCCATCGCCATACTAGACTGTGCGCACCAAGGACCATTGCAGAAAAAAAGTGCTGTTTTAGCGTGACTAAAATCATACGTATCGCCTTTTTTTTCAAACCCTAAGAGTTTTTTTACCCGCTCAAAATCTTCAGGAATCGCTTCATCATACTCAATCTCATCAAAGGGAATATTGACACTACTAGGTATGGTCATCTGCTCATACCAATCCCGTTTACGAGCATCGACTAAAATATAAGCATTAGGATTTGCATTGGCTTTGTTCTTAATAAAATCAAGCACTTCAAGCTCTCCAACCGTCACGATGCCTTCTCCCATACTCATCGGCTGTATCTTACCCACCGTTGTTACGAAGCTTTTTTGGCATGCAGGTGGAACATTGTTACCTGCATAATTTCCACTAAAAACATCATCAGGATTGATTCCCACAGGCATACACGCAGCAGGAACAATACGTTCTATGAAAACCTCTTTGAGTGTTCCATTGTCCCGTTGATGGGTTGTTTTCACACCTGTGAGTTGTAAAACCATTGGACTTTCAGCCAAAAGCATACTCGATAAAAGAGATAAAACTAAAATTCTACGCACGCGTGACTCCTTGCAGTTTCTAACGCTATCGTAACCCGTTTAAAATTTAAAAGAGAGAAAGAAAATATGTTATACTTTTTTCCAAAGGATAACCATGTTAGACTCTGCTATTAGTACTTTTATCACAAAACACCATCTTCTTACATTGGCCACATGTAAAGACAATCTCCCTTATTGCACCAGCTGTTTTTATGCATTTTTGGATGAAAGTGCCACTTTTGTCATCGCAACCGATATTCATAAAACAAGGCATGGCAAAGAGGCATTGGAAAACGCTCACGTAGCAGGGACAGTTGCCTTAGAGACCAAAATCGTGGGAAAGATTCAAGGAGCACAATTTACGGGGATATTTAAAGAAGCAAGTGAAAGTGAGAGAAAGGCTTATTTTAAGCGCTTTCCATACGCCTTAGCGATGCTGCCAACCCTTTGGAGCATCGAGGTAACGTATCTTAAATTTACCGATAACACATTAGGTTTTGGCAAAAAATTGGAGTTTATAGCCTCCAATTAATGCCAAATAGTCTATCTGTAAAATTATAAGTTAAGTGGTTTATCGGAACATGCCGCTGTAAACACAACGTCCGTTGAACTGTTAAGCGCTGTCTCTGTTGAGTCTTGAATAACACCGATTAGGAAACCAATCGCCACAACTTGCATCGCAATCTCATCACTAATACCAAAAAGACCGCACGCAAGAGGAATCAAAAGAAGTGATCCACCTGCAACACCTGAAACACCCGCAGCTGCAATACTTGCAACGACACTGAGTAAAAGTGCGGTTGGGATATCTACTGAAATACCAAGGGTATTGACCGTTGCAAGCGTTAAAACAGTAATGGTTACCGCTGCTCCTGCCATATTAGCAGTTGCCCCTAAAGGAATAGAGATAGAGTAGGTATCTTCATGAAGCCCTAATTTTTTGCACAATGCCATATTTACGGGAATATTCGCTGCCGAACTTCGTGTAAAGAATGCTGTTACACCGCTCTCTTTTAGACATGTGAACACTAAAGGATAAGGGTTGCGTTTGGTTTTGACATACACAATGATTGGATTAAGAACAAGCGCTACAAAAACCATTGTTCCGACAAGAATAATGAGTAACTTTCCATAACCAAGGAGTGCTGCAAAACCCGTCTCTGCAAATGTTTCAGCTACTAAACCTAAAATACCAAATGGTGCAAGGCTAATAACCGCTTGAACGATTTTTGTCATCGCATCACTGACATCTTTCATCATTTGCTTTGTGTGGTTACTGCTATGGTGCAGTGCAATACCTGCTGCAATTGCCCAAGTTAATACACCAATATAATTGCCTGTAGAGAGTGCTTTGATAGGATTGTCAACCATGCTAACTAAAAAGCCTTTAACAACGGCAATAATGCTACTTGGAGGAGTAAGTCCAGCATCTGAAACATTGGCAAGAACCAAAGTGACAGGAAAAGAGAAGCTCACAATAACAGCGATCAATGCTGATAAAAGTGTTCCAATAGCATAGAGCTGAACAATAGGTTTAATGTTTGTCTGAACACCTACTGGTTTTGTAGCAATTGCTGTTGCTACCAGTACTAAAACCAGCACAGGCGCAACCGCTTTAAGTGCACCAACAAACAGTTTTCCTAAAATCGAAACAGCCATCGCAGCTGTCGGAGAAACAAGAGCGATAATAACGCCCACTACCATACCAATCAGTATGAGAACAATCAAGTTGCCCTCTTTATACTTTGCGACTAAACGCTCCATATGAACCTTCCTTACTCAAAATGTGTGTATCTAAACTAATATTCTCTTTAAAGAAAAGTACTAATCATATAAAAAAGGTTCTTATGGGTGTGTTAAAATGATTAAAATTTGTGAAAAATATAAAGTATTGAAAACACGTGGGCTTTCTACAGAAGAAAACCACGTGTTCATGGAGTCTTTAAAGCTTTGGATTTAAAGGGATGTCAAGAGTCTAAAATCACTTACTTACAGCTTGGACGTATCAAGTTTTAAGGCTTCGTTATTCATTACGCCAATGTCTGTGCTTAAAATGGTTGAAGCGATAGTGTGAGCCTCATCCAATGAGTGCATTTTATAGGTTCCGCACTGATACACATTAAGCTCTGGAATATCGTTTTCACTCTTAACCTGTAAAATGTCTTTCATAGAAGCTTTCCATGCATCGACAACGCGTTGTTCATTTGGTGTGCCAATCAAACTCATATAAAAACCTGTTCGGCACCCCATCGGTGAAATATCGATAATCTCGACACCTTGACCATTAAGATGGTTACGCATAAAGCCCGCAAAAAGATGTTCTAAGGTATGAATACCTCTTTCTGGAAGTATGGCTTCGTTGGGTTTACAAAAACGAAGATCAAATACGGTGATCTCATCGCCATGAGGTGTTTTCATCGTTTTAGCAACTCTGACCGCGGGTGCTGGCATTTTGACGTGATCTACACAAAAACTGTCTAGTAATGGCATAGTAACTCCTTTTTTTATTCTATTTTCTTGAAAAAAGTGTACAATAATTTGCCATACATCCTCTTTACATGTAAAGGAATATTGTGAAACGACTGTTCCTCCTTGTGGTTATTCTCGCATCGTCATATGCCTTTATTCAAAGTACAAATATTCTTCATATTGCAGCAGGTGTGGCTATCTTTTTATTTGGTATGCGTAATCTTGAAGAGGGATTTCGTTTCTTTGTAGGCGGACTTCTCGACAAATTTCTCAAAAAAATCACGAACAATCTCTATAAAAGTATTCTCTTTGGTGCCATCACAACAACCCTCATGCAATCCAGTGGGTTGGTTGCGGTTATCGCCATATCCTTTATCAGTGCAGGGCTCATCAGTGTTGCACAAGGTATTGGCATCATTTTGGGTGGAAATATTGGCACAACAACAGGCGCTTGGCTTATTGCAGGACTGGGGCTTAAGATCAACATCGCGACTTACGCACTTCCGATGCTCGTCTTTGGAACACTGCTGATTTTTCAAGAGAGTAAACGCCTCAAAGGAATTGGTTACGCCCTTACTGGGCTTGGCTTCTCTTTTTTGGGAATAGCGTACATGAAAGAGGGTTTTGATGCTTTTAAGGAGACCATCGATCTCACACAATACTCTGCTGATGGCTTTAGTGGTCTGATTTTATTTACATTAGTTGGTGCGGGCATGACGATCATCATGCAATCCTCGCATGCATCGCTGGTACTCATTTTAACAGCACTTTCTGCTTCGCAAATCACCTATGAAAATGCGATTGCACTCACCATTGGTGCCAATATTGGGACAACTATCACAGCCATTTTGGGCGCATTTGGAGCTGGCTATGAAGGTAAAAAACTTGCGGGTGCTCATTTTTTAATTAACAGTCTCACAGGCTTTTTACTCATCTGGTTTGTGCCACAATTCATCCATTTCATAGACCTTACAGCACCTTTTTTAGGCATTGCTCAGCATGATTATACGCTTAAACTTGCCCTTTATCATACCTATTTTAACCTCATATGTGTTCTCTTGTTTGCACCGCTCGTGCATGGATTGGTTGCCTTGCTCAATCATCTCTTTAAACCTGCGCCAACGCTTGAGAGTGAAAGCGATGATGTCATGTTTATCAACGAAAGCGCATTAGATTTTCCAGACACGGCACAAGCAACACTTCTCAAAGAGACTAAACATCTTTACAACAATGTCTTTGACATTATCGCTCAAGGACTCAGCGTTACAAAAGAAGACATCAACTCAGGCATGGAAATTGATGATATTTTAAAGCTACGCAATGTGGCAATGTATGTCAATATGGATGAGTATTATGAAAAACGTATCAAAGAAATTTATGGCAAAATCATAAACTTTGCAATTCTAGCACAAGGCAAGTTTTCCAACGAAAGTAACACCCAACTTATTCCGATTAAAAATGCTACTATTGAAATTGTTGAAGCATTTAAAGCCTCAAAACATATGCAAAAAAACATGCTTCGATACATCGACTCCGAGAATGAAGACATACGAAACGAATACAATCATATTCGCAGAAATCTTATTAAACATCTGCGCAACATGCAACTGATCGTCAATACATCTGAAGAAGATATCGCAGTTTTACTGCTCAGTAAACTCCAACTCGATGCTCAAAAATATGACATAGCCGCAAACAAATCGCTCGACAATCTCATTCGTACCAATAAAATAACCTACACGATGGCAACGTCCCTAATGAACGATACGACATATGCCTATACCATTGCATCAGAACTTACCAAAGTGGCGCATACCCTTTTCATTCATACCGATACCGAGTTTTCAGAAGGTCGTGAAGCTTTGATCTTAGATGAGACAGAAGTAACCGATTTAACGCATCCAACTGAGCCAAGGAGTAACACATGAATGGCTTAAAATTTATTCATAAAATTCAAGAGTTGTTTGGGATCTTGTCTGTAAATGAAGAGAGTTCAAAAAAACAGACCATCAAAGAACTGCTTAAAAAACTCAAACTTAGACATATTTTTCTTAAGAAAGAACTCAAAAATGAGACCGATATTATCAAGCGTGAAGCCATTCATGACAGCATCAAAATTATTAAAAAACAGATAAAAAAAGGCAAGGACATCTTGGATGATTAAACTCTTCTTTATCTTGCTTCTCTTTTTTTCGGGTTGTTCTACGACCAATCCCCAAGAGAAAATAGGTGAAGTCCTGCAATCCCATGGGGCTGCGTCCTTGCATTATGATTACAGCAAAGTTGTTGAAAATCTTATCCTTTACAAAGAAAAACTCGACCTTCGCAATCCAAAAGGTTATAGTAAAGAGACGCAAAACTACATTCAAAATGAGATGCGTACCTCAAAAAACACCATTCGCATGAAATACAATGGAGTACATCTCAAATCCTACGATGACTATTTGCGTATTGCTTTTGATAAAAACAACCCTATCCCCGATCGTAATGACTTTTTGATCATTGGACTTTATAAATTGATCTGGGAAACCTATAAAATAGGTGAAGGTCATCAAATTACGACACTCTCCTATAACCAAGAGGCGTTTAATAAACTTTACTATTACCTTGAAGTAGTGAAGTGGAAAGTTAAAACAGCTAAAGATAAAAATGACAATTACCTTTTCCTCACGTGGCAAAACAACTGGCAAGTCGAGTTTCAAAACAGGCTTCATGCAGGAGAAAGCCCTTCTTGGGAGATGCTTGAGAATCTTGCTTTCATCAAAAATCATAAAGAGAGCATTTTGGATTCTTCTAACTTCAACTTTGAAATACTGCTCAGTCAAATCATTTTTCAAGTTAAAAACAGTGCCAGACTCATTGGTAAAGAACCCGTTGATATAGGCATTGATGCCATGATCAGTCTGGTTTTATTTTTATAGGCGTTTTTTCAAAACGCTTTTACGCCACAAAGCAAAGCATTTGTGCCTACGTTACACTGGGTTACTAAAGCTTGCCAACGTTGTTGGCAGAAATAAATTTACAGGTATTTTTTCAAAACGCTTTTACGCCACAAAACAAGTATTTGTGTCTATGTTACTAGGTCTAAAGCTTGATCTCGCTCAATCTTTTTAGTATTTTTTTTAACTATAATACACAAAATTAACAAGGAGTCATTTATGGAAATCAACAATATTCAAGTATGTAACGTCTGCTTAAGATCAAGCGATGAGAGCCAAGGTTCTGTTTTTATCAAAGCAATGAAAAACGGTGAAGAGATTCACGTGTGTACAGGATGTATCCCTCATATTATTCACGGTAGTGGTGATGTGGTTAAATCAAATGCTCAAGTAGCTTCTGAAATTCAAAAGTAAAAAGTGTAAAAAAAAGGTGTTTGGCTCGAACGAGCCAAACACCTTTTTTAATGCAATCGTAAAAGAGAGGAGAATCACTTCTCCTCACCTCTCTTCTCTTTCAAACAATAAGGCTTATTCAGCCGCTGGTAACTCATTTGAAAAATCTGCACTTGCTAAACGGTTAAGTTGTCTCCATCTTCGTTGAGCATCTTTTTTATTGTGATCAAAAAGTGCTTGTGCATGTTCAGGATTTGACTTTTTAAGTGACGCATAACGTACTTCGTTCATCAAGAAATCATCATACAATGACCAATCAGGCTCTTTTCCTGTAATTTTAACAGGATTTTTACCTTCTGCTTCTAAACGAGGGTCATAGGTATAAATTGGCCAGTAACCACATTTGGTAGCAAGTTCACCTTGGTTACCAGATTGTCCAAGACCGCCTTTAATACCATGTGCAATACATGGTGAGTACGCGATGATAAGAGAAACACCTGGATACGCTTCAGCTGCTTCAAATGCTTTGATGGTTTGAGCTGCAGATGCATTAGAGTTGATTTGCGCAACAAATACGTTACCGTATGTCATAGCGATATAGCCAAGATCTTTTTTCTGACTTGGTTTTCCAGCTGCTGTAAACTGAGCAATAGAACCAGCACGTGATGATTTTGAGCTTTGACCACCAGTATTTGAGTAAACCTCAGTATCAAGTACTAAAATATTTACATCTTCACCACTGGCAATAACATGATCCAATCCACCGTAACCGATGTCATATGCCCAACCGTCTCCACCAAAAATCCATTGTGATTTTTTTGAGATGTACTGTTTTAGACTTAAAATAACATCTGCACCAGCAGCTGTTGGATTTGCTTGTAAAAGAGGTACTAAAAGATCACGAATCTCTTCACTTTTTGCTCTATCGTCTCTAAATTCAATCCAATCTTTATAAAGCGCTGCAATAGCATTTGGAGCTTTTTCAAGCGATGAATCCATTACAGAGTGAATTCTATGACGCATTGTCTCATTTGCTACATGCATACCAAGACCAAACTCAGCATTGTCTTCAAAGAGTGAGTTTGCCCATGCTGGACCATGACCTTTATCATTTTTACGGTACGGTGTTGATGGAGCAGAACCACCATAAATTGATGAACATCCTGTTGCATTGGCAATCATCATGCTATCACCAAAGAGTCTGGTTGCTAATGTAATATAAGGCGTTTCACCACAACCTGGGCATGCCGCATGGAACTCAAAGAGTGGTTTAGCAAATTGAGCACCCTTAACAGTATTTTTAGAAAGAATATCATCTTTATAGGTCACTTTTTTGAAGAGGTAGTCTGCATTGACTTGCTCACCTGCTTCAATGCTCTCTTGCAATGGAACCATAACCAAAGATTTCTCTTTTGTAGGACATGCTTCCGCACAAAGATCACATCCGGTACAGTCAAGAGAAGAGACTTGGATTTTGTATTTTAGACCTTTAAGTTCTTTTCCTTTTGCTTCCAAAGCATGTGTTTTAACACCCTCAGGAGCAGCTGCAAATTCTGCATCATTGATAAGGAATGGACGAATAACGGCATGTGGACACACAAAAGCACATTGGTTACATTGAATACAATTTTCTTCAATCCATTTTGGAACCATGACGCCAACACCACGTTTTTCGTATTCAGTTGTTCCATGTTCAAACGTACCATCTTCGTAACCCTTAAAGACAGAAACTGGCAAAGTATCGCCACGTGCTGCATTAATAGGTTTTGCAATTGCTTCAACAAATGGAGTACCTTTATAGCTTACAACGTCTTGTACTTTGACTTCATCTTTGAGATTTGCCCATGAAGGATCAACCTCAACTTTAATCAAACCATTAGCACCAACATCAATTGCTTTGTAGTTAAGCTCAACAATTTGTTCACCTTTTTTGTGATAGGTTTTGTATGCTTGTTTTTTCATAAAAGCTTGTGCTTGTTCAAAATCAATAATCTCTGCAAGTTTAAAGAAAGCAGATTGCATAATGGTATTGCTTCGATTACCCAAACCAATATCACGCGCTAATTTTGTAGCGTTAATGATGTAAAACTTGACTTTTTTAGTCGCTAAAATACGTTTTACTTTGTTAGGAATTCTCTTAATTGTCTCATCCGCATCCCAGATAGAGTTAAGCAAGAATGTACCATTTTCTCTGATACCATCAATAACGTCATATAACTCAAGGTATGCAGCCACAGAACAGGCGACAAAGTGTGGGTTAGAAACTAAGTAAGTTGAGCGAATTGGGTGTTTTCCAAAACGCAAGTGAGAACGGGTAAAACCACCTGATTTTTTGGAGTCATACGCAAAGTATGCTTGTGCATACATGTCTGTCTCATCACCGATGATTTTAATAGAACTTTTATTCGCACCAACCGTACCATCAGCACCAAGTCCATAGAATAAGCACTCTTTTGTCTCAGGCTCACCTAAACTCATTTTTTCTTTAACGTCAAGTGATTTGAAAGTAACGTCATCAACGATACCTACGGTAAAGTCATTTTTAGGCTCCGCCAATTTTAGGTTTTCAAAAACAGCCAACATTTGTGCTGGATCAACGTCTTTTGAAGATAGACCATAACGTCCACCTACGATGATAGGTGCATTTTTATGACCATAAAACGCTGCTCTCATATCAAGATACAATGGCTCACCAATAGATCCTGCTTCTTTTGTTCTATCTAAAACAGAGATTTTTTTAACAGATTCTGGCATAACATCCATAAGATATTTGATGCTAAACGGACGGTAAAGATGTGGTGTAACGAGACCAACTTTTTCACCTTTACTCATTAAATAATCAATCGTTTCTTTTAAACACTCTGTCACGGAACCCATTGCTACAACAATGTGTTCTGCATCTTTTGCACCATAGTATGTGAAAGGTTTATAATCACGTCCAGTCTCTTTTGAGATCTCAGCCATATAATGCGCTACGATATCAGGTAATGCATCGTAAAATTTGTTTTGAGCTTCTCTACCTTGGAAATAAATATCATCATTTTGCGCAGTACCACGAGTCTTAGGATGCTCTGGGTTAAGAGCTTCATCACGGAAACGCTGAACAGCCTCTTTGTCCAATAATTTATCAAAGACAGCATAATCCATCACTTCAATTTTTTGAATTTCATGTGAGGTTCTAAAGCCATCAAAGAAGTGCATAAATGGAACTCTTCCTTTGATCGCGCATAAGTGAGCAACGCCCGCTAAGTCCATAACTTGTTGAACTGAGCCAGATGAAAGCATTGCATAGCCTGTTTGGCGTGCGGCATAAACATCTTGGTGATCCCCAAAGATAGAAAGTGCATGAGTCGCTAATGTACGAGCACTAACATGAATAACGCTTGGTAACAACTGACCTGCCATTTTATACATATTCGGGATTTTGAGTAATAGACCTTGAGAAGCTGTATACGTTGTGGTGAGAGCACCTGCTTGAAGTGAACCGTGTACCGTACCAGCGGCACCACCTTCACTTTGCATTTCAACAACTTTAACAGGCATTCCAAATAAGTTTTTTTTGCCTTGACTTGCCCAAATGTCGGTAAAATCCGCCATTGGAGAAGAAGGTGTAATTGGGTAAATACCAGCAACTTCGGTAAAGGCGTAAGATGCGTGTGCCGCAGCTTCGTTACCATCCATAGTTTTCATGACTTTAGCCATTAAATTCCCCTTAGTTTATTTTCTCATTCATTCTTTGGTTTGATGATTTTCTCATTCTACTTGGCATTCTCTTAATAACTCATAAATGAAACTTAAGAGCCTGCAATTTAATGAAAGTTTAACCAAGCCTTACGCAAAATCATAGTCTAAAAATATGATAAAGATATAACAAAACTATAGGTGTTTAGCAATCTCTTTAACAGCATCTAATGCATCATGAACTACAAGGGAAGTGTGCTTTTCAAGCTCAAGTTTCGTACTGTAACCACACAAAACACCAATACTTTTCACCCCAGCTTCTTTCGCGCTGATAAGATCCATAGGGGTATCGCCGACCATCCATGTCTGAATGGGATCCGCGTTAAGTGCTAAGAGCGCTTTTTGAATAGGTTCAGGGTGAGGTTTAGGATGCGTAACACTCTCTCTCCCAATAAGCACCTTGAAGTGGTGCATCACACCTAAATGTTCTAAAAGTTCTTCTGAATACTGCGCTGTTTTAGTGGTTACAACACCTAATGTTGCAATTTTAGAAGCGTGTTTAATGGCTTCAAATGCAAGAGGCAAAAGCGTCGTTTTTTTGCGAGAAATAAGTCTGTAATGCCCTTTATAAGCATTAACATAATCATTGGCTTCTAAGGCATCAATTCCAAGCATCATAAACATTTTATCCAAAGGATGTCCGATAAGCTTTTTAATCTGCTCATTCTCTGGTACAAAGCGTCCAAATGTCTCATACGCTACACCAAAACTCTCTAAAATTGCATCGGTCGAATCAATCAACGTACCGTCTAAATCAAATAAAATTGTCTTCATCTTCACCCTTAATATTGCTTTTACTTGTAAAGTATTATTATAACCCAAACTACTAGTAAAACAAAAAGCTTTATTGTTTTACCAGCAGTTTATTTGAATTTATGGAGGTTTAGAATGGGCGCTTTTTTAAAACAGTATGGCTTGTTTGTATCGTTGATAATTTTATGTATTATCATTTCATTGCCAACACCGGAGGGACTAACCATAGCAGGGCATAGAATGCTAGGTCTTTTAGTTTTCTCTGTTATTCTTTGGATGACTGAATGTACTTCTTATCCAGTGAGTGCAGCGATCATCATAACATTGATGGTATTGCTTCTTGGTTTTGCACCAGACATGGCACAACCAGACAAATTTATTGGCACATCGAAAGCATTGACCATGTCACTAGGTGGATTTTCAAATACGGCTTGGGCATTGGTTGGAGCAGCACTTGTTATTTCTATCGCCATGATGAAAACAGGACTTGATAAAAGAATTGCTCTTAATATCCTCTCTATAGTTGGAGCCAAAACAAATCGCATTTTAATTGGTATCATTTTGACAGGGTGTATACTTAGTTTTTTTGTACCATCAACAACGGCTAGAGTTGCCTGTATGGTACCGATTGTTATGGGTGTCATTTCAGCGTTTGGTATAGAAAAACGCACCAAATTTGCAGCCATTTTAATGATAGCTATTGCGCAAGCTGATAGCATTTGGAATGTGGGCGTCAAAACGGCCGCTGCACAAAATATGATTGCAACGAACTTCATTAAACAGATTTTAGGACATGACATTAGTTGGGGTGAATGGTTTATTGCAGCTCTACCTTTTTCAGTTTTGATGTCTATTGCACTCTATTTTGTTCTTCTAAAAATCATGCCTCCTGAAGTCAAAGAGATTGAAGGTGGAAAAGCCGTTATTAAAAAAGAGCTGGAAGCTTTAGGAAAAATTACAGCACAAGAGATCAAACTTGTTGTCATTTCTGTATTTCTCTTGCTCTTTTGGGTGTTGGAGCAGAAAACTTTTGGTGATTTTGGGATAAAAGGTGATTTGGCAAAGACTTTAATTCATCGTTTTGACACTTCATCTATTACTGTTGTCGCTGTTACTTTGATGTTTTTACCTAAAATCGACATCTTAACATGGGAAGATGCAAGTAAAAAAATGGCTTGGGGAACGCTTTTTTTGTTTGGAGTTGGTATCAGTTTAGGAAGTGCTATCATAACAACAAAAGCGGGTGTTTGGCTAGCAAAGTCCATAGTCCCATTCTTTGGACTTTCATACTCTTCTGCATTTATGATACTTGCTATTTTGGCACTTTTTTTGATCATTATTCATTTAGGTTTTGCATCAGCAACAGCTTTGGCAGCTGCCATGATTCCTATTATTATATCAATGCTACAAGAAGTTAAAACACCAGGACTCAATATAATTGGTATGACCATGATTTTACAATATGTTATTAGTTTTGGTTTTATTTTACCTGTCAATGCTCCACAAAATATGATAGCCTATGGAACCGATACATTTACGGTAAAAGAGTTTATTAAGACGGGTATTCCACTTACGATTATAGCGTATGGCTTGATCTTGTTGCTCGCTGCAACGTATTGGAAATGGATAGGACTTGTTTGATAGACAAGAGATGGTTTTTAAAATTGTTACAAAAATCTAAAAGATCTACCAACCACAAAATTTTTATACGTGTTGGTAGATCTTGTTGTTTTCAAAACAATAGACTTTCAGAGCATTATAAAGGAGAAATATGTTATCCAAAAAACTGATTCTTTTGGCACCACTTTTACTGTGTGCCGCCAACTGGCAAGATGCTGTCAATACAGCAATCAACGAGACATCAACCCCTAAAACAACCTCACAAGCGGGAGCGAATACCTCGCAAAGCAGTGCAACTTCAGGCATCAAAGAAGCCCTGAGTCTTGGTGCCCAACAAGCCGTTTCTCTTCTTGGCAAAGAAGGAGGATTTCTCAACAACAGTGCTGTGAAAATTCCACTCCCCGCATCTATGAAACCTGTAGCAACCGCTGCTGAAAAATTGGGTGGAAAAAGTTACGTGGATGATTTTGTTAAAACTATGAACAGTGCGGCAAGTAAATCCGTACCAAAAACAGCTTCTATTTTGAGTGATACCATCTCAGCGATGAGTGTTGAAGATGCGAATGCTATCGTCAAGGGTAGTAATACTGCCGCAACAGATTATTTCAAAACAAAAGCTGGAACGAAATTGCTCAGTGCCATTATGCCGATTATCAAAGAGAGTATGAGTGAAAGTCAAGTCATGAGTTCTTACCAGAGCCTTAAAGGTTTTACAGGTGGAAGTAGTGCCACATCAGGACTTTCCAATAACGCAATGGTTGGACAAGCGTCATCTATTGCAAAAGGATTTGGAATGGGAGATGCCGTTCCGAGTGGAGATGAAAATATTGAAGATTATATTGGTCGCAAGACGCTTGATGGACTTTTTTATATGATAGCAGAAAAAGAAAAAGCCCTTCGCAGCAACCCACTTGCTAGTGGAAGCTCCATTATTCAACAGGTATTTGGAAAGTAGTAATTAAGACTCGGACAAAGGAGGATGAGGAATACTTATCCTCTTTTCATCAAACGCAAGCTTCACTTTCTCTGTCATAGAAAAACTCACCGTTGCAGTGTCTTCATTTTTCACCCAAAAACGTACCACAAGTTTTACACTCGTTTGTGCTAATTCGCTTACGGCAACAAACGGAGCAGGTTCATTTAGGACTTTTGACTCTTTATCAACAATCTCTTGCAATGTCTCTTTTGCCAAACGAAGGTCATCTTCATAACCAATATTAAAGGTCAAATCAACACGAGAGGTAGGTTTTGCGGAAAAATTGATGATATTTTTACCAATGACAGCAGAATTGGGGATGATAATTTGTTTATTATCACCTGTTTTAAGAACGACACTGAAAAGATTCAACTCTTCAACCGTGCCATTTTCTCCTGCAACTTGTACAGAATGACCAATTTTAAAAGGACGGAAAAATACGAGTAAAATGCCAGCACCGACATTAGAAAGAGTACCTTGAAGCGCTAAGCCAATCGCAAGTCCTGCAGTACCAAGAACGGCTAGAAAAGAGGTGGTGTTAATGCCTAAATTGCTTAAAGCCGCTAGGATTATCACCACCAAAAGACCAAAATAAATTACATTGGAAAAAAAGCTGGTAATGGTTTCATCAATTTTTGACTTGCGCATTCCTTTAACAACAATCGCTGTTAAAAGAGCGGCTATTTTCTTACCAATAAAAAAAATCAGTAAAGAAGCAAGTACTTTCATCCCGTAAAGAGTGACAAAATTGACAATAACAGTCCAGCTTAAATCCATATGTAAATTCATTATAATCCTAAATTATTTTTTGAAAACGGCGTCAACTCTTCTGTTTTCCGCACGACCAGCTTCAGTGTCGTTAGTTGTTACAGGTTTACTCTCACCAAACGCTTCAGTCGTGATTTTTGCATTAGCAATACCAAGTGTTGATAAAGCTTTTGCAACTGCTTTTGCACGTTGGTCTGAAAGTTTTTGGTTATAAGCATCACTACCTTTAGAATCGGTATGTCCTTCAAGTACAACACTGTAACCTGGATTTTGTTTCATAAAGTCTGCAACTTTTTGAATCTCAGGCATGAATTCAGGTTTTACAGCTGATTTGTCAAAATCAAATTTTACATGTAAACGAATGATTTTTGGACAACCATCAGCGTCAACAACGGTACCTTTTGGAGTATTTGGACATTTATCTTTATCATCGTATACACCATCACCATCGCTATCAATTGGAGCTGCTTTTGCTACAACTGGTGCTACAACTGGTGCTGCTTTTGCTGCAATTGGTGCAGATTTTGCGTCGAAAGGAATGGTAAAGCCAAGGCTGTAGAACATGTTGTTATCACCACCTTGGAATTTAATAGCATGACGAACTTCCGCTTTAAGTGCAAAACTATCAGTTACCCAATATTTTACACCACCACCGTATTGTGCGAACATACTGTCTCTATTTTGAAGTTGTACATTGCTGACATCTTCATAACCAAGACCAATTAAAGCATACAAACTAGCTTCTGGAGTAAGTTTATACTCTTTCACGATGTTTGCATAGTATCGGTTGAAGTCTGTATCATCCGTTCTACCTGCTTTGTAATCAACATTGTCTGTTCTATCGTAACCAAGCTCAATTTGACTTACAATATTGTTGTCAAGGTTGATACCAAATCTCAAACCGTATGTCAATTGATTTTTAAGATCAAGATTTCCCTCTGATAAAACACCACCGATAGTTGGTGTTACCTCATAGTTGTATGCAGTTGGTGCTGCAAATGCCATAGATGCTACTGCCGCTAATGAAAACAAAGTTTTTTTCATGTTTTTTCCTTTAACCTAATATTTCTAAGATTTTGTGTGTGAAGAGGAGAATTATAGCACAGATTTGAGTATATGAAGATTAATATTCTGGTTTAATCCAATCAATGGCATTGTGCATAACCCCAATTATCGAGGTTGAAACAGGTGTGATCTCTTTATTAACAACCGTGATTTCATTAGGAATTACCAAAAAGAGATACGGATTGTCGGCAACGATTTTTGCAAAAATTTTCCGATAGAGCGCATCAAATTTTTCTTGGTCAACTATTTGTTCAGCTTCTTTAATCCATTGATCTACTTCAAGATTTTCATAACCAATAAAATTAAACCCACCTTTACGGCTTGACTCACTGTGCCAAATGCTGTAGGCATCAGGCTTAAGCCCTAAAGACCAGCCCATTAAAACAGCTTCAAACTTACGAGGTGTTATAACTGTATTTAAAAATGCTTGCCACTCCATAATACGAAGTTTCATCACAACACCCGCTTTTTTGAGTTGATGTTGGAGAATTTGTGCCGAGTAACTGCCACTTCCATTGGCACTCGTACTCAGTTCAAACGCAAAAGGATGCGACTCATCATAGCCTGCTTCTTTCAAAAGAGCTTTTGCTTTTTCAATATTAGGTCTTGGCGCTTTAACGCTTTCATTAAAGGCACCTGTTCCTGGTAAAAAAGGTCCTGTGCAAACTTTGCCATGTCCAAAATATAAAATATCGACCAACTCCTGACGATCAATCGCTAAAGAGAGTGCTTCACGAACGCGTGGGTCTTTAAATTTCTCAGATCTTAAATTAAATCCCATATACGAAAAATTATGAGCGATGTCTTCATAAATAGCATAGTGTTTGCGAAAATTTGCATCAATTTGACGCTCTAATTGCAAAGGGGAAAGTGAACCAACATCAAGCTTATAAGACTTGAGCATCAAAAATTCTGCCGAACGATCCGGTAAATAGTGAAAAATAATCTGATCAAGATTAGGCTTGTGAATAAAATAATGTGGATTGCCATCTAAAACAATATCTTTAGAGATGTTAAATTGTGTGAGTGTGTAAGGGCCTGTTCCCAGTGGATTTTGATTGAATTTACTTGTCATCAGATCCGCTTCATTTTTAAGCTTATGTTCTGGCAATATCTCCATCATCCACACTTCAAGCGCTTTAAAATAAGGATATTTGTATTTCACTTCTACCGTAAATTCATCTAACATTTTCACGTATTTAATGTGCATAAATCCTGATGCATACGGTGTAAAAATTTTAGGAGAAATAATTGTCTCATAGGTAAAGAGAACATCTCGTGCAGTAAAAAGTGTTCCATCACTCCATTGAACATCATGCTTTAGCTCAAAGATCAATGTCGTGTCATCCACAAAGTGGTAACTTTGCGCAAGATCGGGGATAATATTCGCATCTTTATCGTATTTGATCAATCCATTAAAAATCCACTGTGCAACATCTGAACTGGTTTTATCGGTGGAAAGGATAGGATTGAGACGACTGGGATTGGCTGAAATGGGAAGATGCAATGTGGCTGCAAAAAGAGGATACGTAAAAAAAAGGATGATGATTAGAAGTGTTTTCATAGAGAGGATTATAACATATTCAGCTTTGAGGCAAAAAAGCTTTTATTTTTAAAATTAGGCATAAAAAAAGCTTCCAGACCGGGCAATCTGGAAGCTGATTTTTAAAGTTGTTAAGTGATTCACAAAAAGGAGGTAATTGTCTTGGTAGTGAAAGTATAGAGTAGTTGTTTAAACGCTCTATTAATCTTTCGTAAACAAAAAGTTAATAGGAGTCTTTTTCTCTCTTTTGTGATTCAAATAACGTAAAAACTTAACGTTGATAGTACGAAACCAATGTCGCTTTTGAAAGCGTATGTGCATTGAGCATAAAACCAACAAGGGCAGGTGAAGCAGAAGCATCCAACGGGAGCTTATCGACGCTTAGAGCATGAACCGTAAAAAAATAACGGTGCGCTTTATCTCCTTTAGGTGGGCATGCCCCTGTAAAACCTCCTTTTCCAGCATCCGTGATACTTTGTACCGCTGAAATACTAACGGGCTTGCTCATATCACCAAAGTTTGTTGGTAAAGATACTGTGGTAGATGGAATGTTAAAAACAACCCAATGCCACCAGCCACTTCCCGTTGGAGCATCGGGGTCGTACACGGTTATTGCAAAACTCTTCGTGCCAATTGGCGCATTGATCCAATGCAGTTCTGGTGAGATACCTAGTCCATCACACCCAAAACCTGAATCTTCTTGTGTTTTCGTTAATTGTCCAGCAAGATCACTACTCAAAAGCGTAAATTCGCCTGAAAATAGTGAACTGACACCCAATAAGAGCGCTATGATACCATGTCTAATTTTCATAAAAATCCTTTTATTTTAAATTTCAAGGATTATTTTACAGGTAAAAAGAACTTCAGCGTTAGTCTGTAAAGTTCTACTTTTTATCTGTGAAGTTTTTCGGTGCTTGTGCATAGCGCTCTTTGAAGAGTCGTGTAAAGTGAGACTGGCTTTTAAAGCCTGCCCTAAATGACGCCTCCCCAATACTAAGTCCTCCTTTTTTAATTAAGAAATGTGCCCGTTCCACTCTCTTATCTAATATCCACTTCATAGGTGAGGTATTTAATTGCAATGCAAACTCTGTTTTAAACGCACTCAAACTTCTGCCACTGCGTTTCGCAAACTCTGCAATGCTCCAATTTTGGGTAAAACATTCTTCCATAAACACTTTAAGATCAATCCCTCGGGGAAGGAGTGTCTGAAAGAATGAGACCAGTTTTTCGCCCTCACGAGAGCCTAAGAGCAACAGTAACAGTTCTTGCAGTTTTAATGCCAAAATCTTATCCACAAAGGCAGGCTTCTGTTCAATAAAAGGTAAAAGAGAAAGTGCAGTACTTTTCATGATAGGCGTGAGTTCTATCTTACAAAAAGGCTCTGGCTTGGCGTTGAGCATCGATACGGGTAAAGGCATTTCTTGTAAAACTGACGTTAACCAATGGGCAATAATGTTTTCATCAAAAAAGATGAGTAAACATGTATAATTTCCATTTTCACACACCTCGCTCATCACATACTCACCGCGTGATAAAAAAAATGCCTCTCCTGCTTTGACCTCAACATCACCATTGTGAGTATGAAGCATCTTTTTGCCCTCTAAAATGATATTGAGAAGATTTTGTTCCATATATGCTTCGGCTTTGTAGTGATCTTGCACCGAAAAATAACGCGCTATCACGATACCATTGGCTTCAATCGCATGATCGTTATAATTTTTTTTAATGTAATCGATGACGTGAATGGACATCAGCTTTCCTGTTCGTTAACTCTATTTAGCTACAATTTTAGCACGATACTTCTTTAAGGAGAAGAAAGAAATGGTACCAAATTTTTCACGTTGTGGCTGGGTCAAACTCAGTGATCCTACCTATGTAGCGTACCATGATGAGGAGTGGGGAAAACCTCTTCATGATGATCGCGCACTCTTTGAACTTTTTTGTCTTGAAACCCAATCTGCAGGTCTAAGTTGGCTTACGATTCTTAAGAAACGTGAAGGTTACCGCAATGCCTTTGCAAGCTTTGTTCTTGAAAAAGTGGCGCATTTGGGTGAAATGGATGTTGAACGCATTTTAAGTGAAGGTGAAGTCATCAAAAGCCGACCGAAAATTGAAGCGATCATTGCCAATGCAAAACTCTTCCAAATCATCATTCAAGAATTTGGCTCAATAGATGCCTATTTCTGGGCTTATGTAAATGGAAAAACGATTGTCAATGATGTGCCTGATTACAAAACAGCTGCATGCACCTCACCCATTTCAGATTCACTTACCAAAGATCTCAAAAAACGAGGCTTTAAATTTGTAGGCTCAACAACCCTCTACGCGTTTATGCAAGCATGTGGTATGGTAGATGACCATGAAAACAGTTGCGGATGCAAATAAAATGACAACTGAGATTTTAGAAAACTACTGTCTAAGCCACATGGGTGCGCTCAAAGAGTACCCTTTTGATGAAACAACAGCGGTCTTTAAAGTCGGTAACAAAATCTTTGCCTTGGTCGATGAAGAGAGTCACCCTCCTCGCATCAATCTGAAATGCGATCCTTTTTACGCCAGAGAACTTCGAGAAATGTATCAATGCGTCATTGCGGGATATCATATGAATAAAAAACATTGGAATACCGTCATCTGCGAGGGTGAAATAGACGATACAATGCTTTTTGAATGGATCGATGACTCATACGACCTTGTTTTTGGCTCTCTGACCAAAAAAGTACAAAACCAAATTTATACTACGTAGGACAACTTTCATGTTTATTATCTCCCTTAGCTACCAAAAGTCTCTCGAAGAAGTCGATAAGCACTTAAGTGCCCATGTCGAATTTCTCAAAACATACTATGAAAAAGGTATTTTCATCGCTTCGGGGCGTAAAGTTCCACGTGATGGTGGGCTGATTATGGCGCTGTCGTCATCGCGTGCTGACATTGAAGCAGTCATAACCCATGATCCTTTTTACATTCATGGCGTAGCAACCTATGAGATCACCGAGTTTGTACCCTCAATGACTTCATCCAAACTGGCTTTTTTAGCCAATCGTTAGAGTGGACAGGGAAAAGTACCTTCAAAGCAAATACTACCAGCGATGAAGAGTCGCTCAACCATTTACCTGATTATACGAAAATAACGCAGATGAAGTCTTTGTTTACGCTGACGCAAAAGAGCCTCTCAAACGCTTCACATCACGCATCGGAGGAAGTCCGAAAAGACGCGCGTACTCGCGGCTAAACTGCGAAGGGCTTTCATAACCTACTTGAAAGGCTACATTGCTCGCTTCCATCTCTTCGACCATTAAAAGCCTTCGTGCTTCTTGCAAACGCAAGGACTTTTGAAACTGCAAGGGACTCATCGTCGTCACACGCTTGAAATGATAGTGCAAGGATGAAGCACTCATATCAACCTCTTTTGCCAGTGTTTCAATGCGCAAAGGCTCTGCCAAATCATTTTTTATCTTCGTAATTGCTTTGGCAACACGCTGCGCAAGGCTACCATTTTTAGCAAACTGCCGAATAACCGCACTGCCTTTATCTTGCACGATGCGGTAAAGAATTTCTCTCGTAATCATCGGAGCGAGAATGGCTATATCTTTAGGTGTTTCAAGGAGCCTAACCAATCTTAAGATGGGGTCAAGTAGCTGTGTGGAATTTTTTCCAAAGTAAAGCCCACATTGTGATTGACAGCTCTCTTTATTTTCCTCTGTATCAGATTCGTTAAGAATCTCCAAGATTTGATCCATCGAGAACTTCAGTTGTAGCGATAAATAGGGCTTTTCTAATGATGCTTCTTGAATTTGAATACGCGCAGGCAAATGCACTGAGGAGATCAGATAGGCATTTTTATCATACGAAAACATCTCTTCCCCTAATCCCACTGCTTTGGAGCCTTGAGCAATAATACACAAAGAAGGCTCATAGAGTGTATGCAAAAATTCTGTAGGCTCAGTGGTACAAAAAAAGCGTAAAAAAGGCACGCTAGTAGGACTGCCACCCATTTTTGAAGCGTATTTATCTATTAATTGTACAAGTTCTTCTTGTTGCAGATGCATCAATTCATTGCTCATGGCCATTTATCTCACTTATGAAGTCATTTGAGTGTATTATAAAACAATTTGGAGGAATAGGCAAGAACTACACTAAAATGTTCTACCGCTTATTGACGCTTTAAGCCTATAATACACTCATAAAAAAACGAAGGAGAACGTATGGTTGATTTTACCTATCATAACCCCACCAAAATTGAATTTGGAAAAGAGAAAGAGAATATTATAGGTGCAGAGATTGCAAGTGCTCACATCACAAAAGTCTTGCTCTGCTATGGCAGTGAACGCATCAAAACAGATGGTCTTTATGAAAAAGTAACCTCTACACTTAAAGCAAAAGGCATCGCTTGGGTCGAGCTTTCAGGCATCGTGAGCAACCCAAAACTGAGCAAAGTCAACGAAGGTATTGCTTTGGCTAAAAAAGAGAATGTGCAAGCCGTACTTGCAATTGGTGGAGGATCTGTGCTTGATAGCGCTAAAACCATCGCCGTTGGAGCGCTATACGCAAACGATGTGTGGGACTTTTTTATTGGAAAAGCAATCATTGAAAAAGCGTTGCCTATCTATGCCATCATGACGTTAGCCGCCACGGGTAGCGAGATGAACGGTTTTGCCGTTGTAACAAACGAAGCAGCAGCGCAAAAGTATCATATTCACTCAACACTGATTTATCCACGTCTTTCTATTCTCAACCCAGAGCTGACCAAAAGCGTACCAAACGACTACATGGCGTATTCAGCCGTTGACATCATCGCTCACGTCATCGAGGGTTATTTTACAGCACCCGATCAACCACATTTTCAATCACGCATGGTTGAGGGCATCATTCAGACCGTTATGGAGACAACTGAGATTTTGCTCAAAAATCCTGAAGATTACAACGCGAGGGCTGAGTTTACATGGGCGGCGACACAAGCACTCAATGGCTCAACAACCGCAGGAACAAACCCTCCAGGCTTTCCTAATCATATGATCGAACACTCACTTTCAGCACTTTTCAATGTAGCCCATGGTGCAGGCTTGGCGATAGTTATTCCTGCATGGATGAAATGGTTTCACACACACAATCCTGCTCAATTTAAACGTTTTGCAGAAAAAATATTTGGAAAAAGTAGTGCAGAAGAAGGAATAGATGAACTCAAAAAATGGTTCTCTAAAATCGGAGCACCTGTCAGTTTAAAAGAAGTTTCTATCGCACACGATTCAATTAGTGCCATCGCTGCAAATGCTGCACAATCTGCCATCAGAGAAGGTGCAAACGAGCTTTACACACAAAAAGCTATCGAAGCTATTTTAAACAATGCCTAACTCAAAGGGGATTTTTCCCCTTTGCATTCCAAAATGCTTCCGCTAAGGCTAACTCTTCTTCACCAAAAACAGCAATGCCACTCTCTTGCAGTACTTTACACGTAATCCCAGAATCATGGACTCGCGTACTCGTAAAGCTACCGTCGTAAATAATATCTTTACCACACGATGGACTTCTGGCTTTTAAGATGGCCATGACAACACCCTCTTCTTGGGCAATGCGTAGGCTTTCATGCGCCCCTTTGTCAAACTCGTACGTCACATCTTCCCCCGTTTTACAGATGACCGTGCGCGTTCCTTCAACCACTTCACACGCAGGGCGAGGCACACTTAACCCGCCTAAGACTTCAGGACATAAAGGGACTAAAACGCCCTCTTCGTGCCATTGTTGAATGATTGCCTCATTTAGACAATTATCATTACCATCGTATTTAACTTTTTCGCCAATCAAACAAGCACTTATAAGAATTTTGCGCTCTTTCATTTAAAATCATCCTTTGCATTTTTGACTTGCCAACGTAAACGTTTATACCGCAACCTATTTTTGAGCCGCTTGACTTTGTCAATATCTTTCATATCAATGCTAATGGACGTATCGTCAAGGTCTGTTCCTTCTCCAATAGAGATATTATCGGCTTTTTTAAGGGCTAGTTTTTGAGACTGAAAAATACTGCGATGCCCTGTAATTAAAAAAGCGATGACCACACTGAGTGCTGCATAATTTGCCATATGCACTCCAAAAAGTTCCACTGCCATAATGATCGAAGCAATAGGCGAATTGGTTGTACCTGCAAGCACACTGACAAACCCTAGTGCCGCAAACAATGCAACATGGTGCCCAAGTATATCCCCAAAAATTGCACCACTTGTAGCGCCCACATAAAAAACAGGAGTAATAATACCCCCACTTCCTCCTGCCCCCAAGGTCAAAGAGGTAAAAATAGTCTTCAAAATAAAATCATACCAATGCACATTGCTTGAAATCAAAGCGTTAGGGCTTAATGCATCTCGAATAGTCAACAGCCCCAGTCCTAAGTAGTTTTCAGAGAGAAAATACGACACAACAACCATAATCAAACCCGCAATAAAGGCTTTCAAATAAATATTGTAAGGAATTTTTTTCATCCATTTTTCAATTTTATTGACACTCGTAATAAATAAATCCGACACAATACCAAAAAAAATACCTGCAAGAATGACTTGTGCAATAAGCGACACATCTAAATTAAAAGCACGATACGCATTAATATCATAATAATGATACTTTACACCCAAAAATTGCGCTGTGGTAAATGCGGCAAATCCTGCGATAAAAGAAGGAAGCAAAACATCGTACATAATCACCCCGATAATAAGCACCTCAATACCAAAGATAGCCCCTGCAATGGGTGTCCCAAACACCGAAGCGAACCCTGCACTAATGCCACAAATGACGAGTTTTCTACGATCTGATTTTGAAAATTTAAGCAGTGTTGCCACAAACGAAGCAGCACCCGCACCCAGTTGAGCACCCGGTCCCTCTTTACCTACAGAACCACCTGAAAATATAGTAATAACGGTTGCAAGTAATTTCACAGGAATGATTTTAGCATTGATATAACCATCTCGTTTATGCACTGCTTCAATGACTTTTTCAGTGCCATGCCCCGCGGCATTTTTATCAAATGTCCGCACGATCCACAACGAGAGCATCAATGCAAACGGAAGCGTAAAATAGTAAGGAAAAGGAAGTGTTCCCCGCGTCTGTTCAGCGATGGAAAGAATTTTTAAAAAAACAGAGATCAGTCCGCCTATCATAATTCCAACAGCAGAGGAGAGCAAAAGCCATTTGGAAACGCTGAAAAAAATAACCGTTTGTTCAACAATATGTTTATTCATAAAAACTCTTTAAAAGTGGGCTACTTTAATTATAGCCCTCTTTTATCAATATTTTGTTAATTTTTTAGCATTATCCAATAATTTTTGAAACAATCTCTTTCGCTTTTTTCTTCGCCGCTTCGACTTCATCAAGCACAAGCGCAACCGCCATACGACGACCCACATGACTTACGGGTTTTCCAAATACACGTACAAAAGAGTTTTTAGAAAAGGCATCCTCTGGAATGCTCAGAGTTGGTAAATGCTCTTCTTTGAGGCTTTTAAACGCACCACTCGCACCTGCTCCGTAAAACGTAAAATCAAGTGGCAAGCCAAGAACGGCTCTTACATGCAGGGCAAATTCACTTTGACTTTGGGTAATGAGTGTCACCATGCCTGTATCGTGTGGACGAGGACTCAGTTCACTAAAATAAACTTCATCATTTTTCACGAAAAATTCCACGCCAAAAAGTCCTCGACCGCCTAAACCATCGGTGACGGTTTTTGCCATCACTTGCGCTTTGGCTAGCACTTCTGGCTTCATCGGCACAGGTTGCCAACTGAGCACATAGTCCCCATTTTCTTGGATATGACCTATTGGCTCACAAAAGACCGTCTCTTTGCCATTACGAACGGTTAAAAGCGTAATCTCATAATCAAACGGCACAAACTCTTCCACGATGAGTTCACTCGCATCGCCTCTGGCTTCTTTGGCGATCTCCCATGACTTTTGAATATCTGCCTCACTTTTGATGACACTTTGTCCATGCCCAGATGAACTCATAACTGGTTTAACCACACATGGAATACCCAGTTTTTTAGTCGCTTGATGTAACTCTTCAAGCGTTTTTACAAAGACGTAACCACTGGTTTTAAGCCCAAGCTTTTCAGCGGCAAACTCACGAATATTTTTACGGTTCATCGTTTTTTTCACCGCGTCCGCATTAGGAATGACGCAAAAGCCCTCTTTCTCCGCCTCAATGAGCGCTTCAATGCTCAAAGCTTCAACCTCAGGTAAGATATACGTAGGCTTCTCACGGCGAATCACCTCTAAAAGTTCCTCTTTGTTTTTCATATTGATGACATAACTTCTATTCGCAACCAAATGTGCGGGTGCTTGCGGATACGAATCCACCGCTACGGTTTCAATGCCCAAACGCGTTGCTTCGATGACGACTTCTTTACCAAGTTCGCCACTGCCAATAAGCATAATTTTGGTGCTGTTGCTTTTAAGGGGAGTTGTAAAATGCATGGGATTCCTCTTTGTGTTAGTTTAGGAGATTTTACACAAAAGTGGTTTAAGAAATGAAAGAAGTCTAAATTTTATCACCCGCAGTTGGATATACTGTTTATGCAAAACCTATTTTACCTATAAAGGTCATTCATGGACTATTTACTAAAGATTCTTCTTTTTAGCTGCGCCTTTGTCGCGATATATTTTTGGCTCAAACCAAGAGCAAAACCAAAATCAAGCCCTCAAAAACAAGAAGAGATACGTCAGATGTACAGACAAAGACTGCAAACAGAACTCTCAAACATTCAAAATGCTGATGAACGTCAAACAAAAAAAATTGCTCTGCTCAAAACATTTGCCAAAGAGTTGGAGTTTAACCTTTTTTTTGATAAAGATGAAGCAAAGGTATTGATACAAGAGTTGGCGAGTTATTAAACAAACATTTAAAAGCAAAAAAAGAAAGAATAAATTTTCACTCATTCCGCCTCAATTTTTTATTATAGCGTCCATTGCTAGTGGTATATGATTAGCCTACCTTTTTTATATACATATCCAACAAAACCTGAGCTTCATTCGTTTCATCTGTCGCTTTTAAACAATAGACCCAATATCCTGATGCAATCAGAAGAAGTATAAAATATGCTATCTGTTCTGAAGCTGATTTTGAGAAAAAGAATAAAAGACATACAAAAGCAACTAAGCAACAAAAAAAGAATAACCCTGATAATTTTATAAATCTATTAAAAAGTTTATGAGACCGTTAAATATTTCGTGTCAAAATAATTCTGATAAGAGAAATCCTATCGCA